>NZ_JADJJX010000003.1 GCF_016706325.1 Methanothrix sp.
CACCTGCCAGCGGGGGACTCTTGACCTGGGGTCTATGCCGTCCTGATCCCTGATGGTGTGACTGTGTCTTTCATGGTCTCATAGTCCACAGTGACCTCGCAGGTGCCGATTCATCATTACGCCGGTGTAGCGGCGGCCTATGGAGCCAGAGGTATCGTAATCAGTGCGCATGCCACGGGAGCGCAACTCTGAATCTCTTCGCCGGGCCCATGTTGCTTCATCCATTAAAGGCAGCACCGCCACCGATCGGCAAGTATCTGGGGTTTGGAGCCTGAGAACTGCCCTCTTCTCGCCATCGATCTCATCTCATAATAGAGGAGTCCAGAATGGAGTAGAGTATCCTGTCGATGCCAAAGGAGGGCTTCAATCACATGGGGTACCCTCCTCTCCCCGCACCTCCTCCACCTCCTCAAAGGAGACCAAAGCCGGGTCGATATCCATCCTCTCCCCATCCACGGATACCTGATCTTCTCACCGGCCAGCTCCTCGGGCGCAGGGAGCGAAGGGTTTCGCCCACTTTTGCTTTGGCCCTTGACTTGAACATCGGCCCCAAGGCCTTGGGGTCCGGTTTGCCCACTTATCTTCTTCTTTGCGGCTGGTCATAATGGACAAAGACGGAGAGGTTCACCTTGCTGATGGCGGTATGGGCTTCCGAGGTCGTAGTCGGTCCTGTCCGCCACCCCCCACCAGCTCTATCCAGCCCAACCGATCCAGCAGGACCTCTGCATCCCAGCAGTCGGCAGCACACCGCCATCTCATCGGCCTTATGCTGGCGGAAGCGCAGCCTCTGCGGATCTGTGCCCACCTCCAGGAGTACCGATAGGTCCTGGCCACATAATAGCCAGGATCTGGGGGGCAACCACCCCTCTCTCCACTGCCTGGCCAAAGCTCCATCTCTCCTCCTCCTCACCCCTCTCCTGTGCCTCCTGAGAGTAGAACTTCATTCTGATATCCTGGATATCTGAGAACCGGGGGTGGCTCTTGTCGCGGGGGTCGATGAAGATCTCCGCCTCGGCCTGGGTGAACTCCCTCAACCTGATCACCCCCTGACGGGGAGAGATCTCTCATTTCGATAGGGACTTGCCGATCTGCACTGCTGCAAAGGGCAGGCCCCCGGAAGTAGCGCAGGAGACGGGGAAGTTGATGAACATGCCCTGGGCGGTCTCCGGCCTCAGATAGCCTGCCATCTTGTTCTCAGGCCGATCATGGTCTTGAACATGAGATTGAACTCATAGACAGTGGAGAGCTCGCCGCCGCACTCCGGGCAGACGATCTCGTTCTCCCGCATACACTGGAAGATCTCCTCATTGCTCCAGGGCATCGGGAACCTCCACGATATGCTTGATCAGGTGATCTGCTCGGTAGACCTCGCCTCCTTGTAGCCGGTGAGTGGATCGAGAAACCGCTCAGATGGCCTGAAGCCGGGAAAGATCCCCTCCACCCCGATGGTTGGGGCCTCGATCTCTGCGAAGTCCTCAGAGATGACGAAGTACTGCCGCCAGATATTTCAATTCTCCTCTTGAGGGTGCCCCAGAGGGCCGTAATCATAAAATCCCGCTGCTCCGCCGTAGAGCTCGGAAAGGGCTATAGAAAGCCCCGCCTACGGGCAAGCTCATTTACCAACTCATTCCTGTCCATTTCCCAATCCTCGGTATGGCTTCTGAGTATCGGAGGTGATTTAATCTTTGTTATGAAAAAGAGAGCTATGCAGATCTCAAGAGCAGATCTTCCTCCCCTCTGCCGCCCTTGATCTCAGCAGGCGGCAGAGAACGCCAAGAGCATGATGAAGGCAGCCATAACAGTGCACAGCAGGATCACATCCCCATATTTGCCCTGAATGAGCCGCCCCAGTCCTAGAATTATGCCTTCTGTCCACCCTCATAATCCGCCTCCGCTCCTGACGCCATATCTCACCCATCTGCTGCATGTGATCCACAATGCATGGGATGATTAAGTAACTGTTTTCATATCGGCTTTTATCAGATCATAATGGCTCGATTTCGATCATAGGAGTTTCCATGGCCTTTATCTAGGCAGAATATGCAAAAAATGCATGATCTTTCATCAGTTAAGGATACCATGCCCTCATGAAGCTACAACTGCATGAGGCATTGCCATACTGGATTGAGGATGAGCTGAGCTGAAGAGAATTTATCAATGAGCTATCAAGAAAAGCAGACCAGGTCCAGAGACAAACACCCTCCCCGGAGGCCTCTTACAGCCTCGTCCGATTTCTCATCTTCTGAATGTATCCTGATGTATAGTGGGGTGATGGTGGGGTGGATGGCGGAGTGGATGGCGGGGTGGATGGTGTGAGTGGATGGCGGGGTGGATGGTGGAGTGGACGGCGGGGGTGGATGGCGGAGTGGATGATAGGATGGATCCAGTTCCATCCTTCAATCGCCATTCGATCGTCACTCAGCCACCTTCGATCCATCCAGTCGATCTGCTTTAATCGAGCTCCTGGTCGATCCACCTAGTCGATCTGCACCTCCTTTCCTTTCTCTTCTGCTTCTTGTCCAGCTCCAATGTCAATATGCCGTTCTTATAGGATGCCTTGGCGCTGTCTGGATCGGCAGGAGTGTCCAGATATATCATCTTGTAAAACTCTCCTCATCATCGGTCTTGATCTGCACGCTATCATCTGTCACGTCCAGCTTCACCTTATCCTTTCACCTCCAGGAAGTCGACGAATATCTTGAACTTGTCCTCCTCGCTCATGACGTCGACCAATGGCTCCCTGCCCTGGCTAAACTCATTTCCCCCGATAAGAGGGCTTGATGTTGCCAAACTCCCGAACACGGGCTCTTTTCCGGCTCTGCAGTGTAGCTGAAGCCATAGACGAAAGGGCCATAGCAGTGGATACGCCGGAGGTCTTCTCCTCGAACGAGATCTTGAACTCAGAGGGCATTGATTCCTCAAACCTCTGGAACCATGTGCTCTCGAAGGGCTCTTTGAACCAATCATCCTGAATCTCTCCTTCCTCTCAAAGGGGAAGCCCCTGAAACTCTCGAATATATCAAACATGGATGGATATTTCTTGTCCCACATATCTATTCACTCACAATTACCTATGCATACTAACCTTAAGATAGTGATGGGATATAATTTTTTTCCTGCCGCGATAGAAGGGACTCTCAGAAGAACCGGCCTGGCAGTTGAGATCAAGGCTGATGAGCGCCGGCTCCAGAAGTGGAAGTGAGCTATAACCAATACAACTCCATCATCCTGCCCTCGACCAATTCCAGGCTAAAATCTCTTTGCTCGTATAAGTCCATATGATCCTCCAACCCCTCCCTGCCCGGAGAGGGGAACAATAAGCTTCAAGAGGAAGGAGATGCTAATTAACAATAGCTATTGGCACGCAGCCATGCCAGGCCGATCAGCAGCTGGGCCAATCAGCAGCCGGTAGCAGGGGACGGCTGATGGAACAGAGCATACAGCCAAACACAGCCAATGCAAAGGGATGTGAGATCTATTGAGAGATGGCTTGGTTCAGTTTGGAGGCAGAGATTCAGAGCCTGAATCAGATCCGATCAAGGGTGATCTGCGCAGAATCCAATAGCCCTGGATCGAGGGAGATTGGAAGACCTCATGGTCCACTTCACCTATGCCAGTTGATGGCATATAACCTTGGCTATATACTGTCGATAGCCCTCTCCAGCAAAGAGGAAGACATGGGCAGAGGGTATCGGAGATGATGACCAGAATGATCTCCTCGATGGGAGCAATCCAGCTAGCAGAGATCAGGCTAACCCTGAAGGACATGGAAGAGCTGAAGAGAGACCGCCTTGAGCCCTGAGACTCGAGCAGCCTTGAAGGAGATCCGAAGGGAGGTTGATGGCAGCCGGATCGACTGGCTGGATGTTTTCTCTTTTTCCCTTGACATCCCCTCCCTCGCCTGGCCGTTTCGCGGGCCGATTCCCTTCAGATCGAATCAAAAGGCAAAAGGAGAGAAATGAGGAAAAGAGAGAATGGAAGAAAGGGGGAATGGATAAAAAGGAAAAGCAGAAAAGTAGCCTGCCAGGATTCGAACCTGGGTAAGGAGGTCCAGAGCCTCCTGTGATTGACCGTTACACTACCGGGCTTCGCCACCAACCTTGCAACAGGTGGTTATTAATCTCATCGATCCCCGCCCCTGAATGCAGCACATGGCAGCAGCCGGAAGAGCCCGCTCTTGCTTAGGGCTATTCGATCCTGGCATCCACCACGGAGTGGAGAACTCCCGGCGAGTACTTCACCCGATGCATCTCAGGATCTGAGATCCTCTGCCCAAAGCTCGCTGCCTCCGCGATGTCGCGGACTGCCTGTTCCGGATAGGCTCGGGAGGCACTGTCTGATGATAATGAAGCACCCCACCGGGACGCAGGCCTGATCCCCCCTGAAGATATCGATCCGTTACCTGGACCATGCCCATCACCACTCTGTCTGCCACCCCCTCTGGAGTGGTCGCGCAGCCAAAAACCAGTATGGGCTTACTACACTCTCCACCCTGTTTTCTTTGATGTTCAAGCAGAGATAGTGGTAAGCATTGGGGTTCAGCTCAATGGCCAGGATCCTCCAAGGGGAGTGGACGGCCATGGGAAGGAAAAATAGCCAATACCGGCGAACATGTCCACCACATACTCCCCCGGCCCAGATTGCCCATGCATCCTCTCTCTCAGATTGCCCGCCGAGAACATCACCTTCCTGGCATCAAGATGAAAGATGACACCATTCTCTCTCGATGAACCGTCTCCGTCACTGTGCCTGCAATGATCTCCCGGACCGGCTCTCTGAAGGGCCCTCATGCCATAATCGCGCAGGACGCTCCGGCAGCGGGGATAGCAGTCCAGCAGCGCCCGTCCTATGCGGGCCTGGTGAGGCTCAAGGCGCGGATGGATCTTGACCACTATCACATTCCCAGGATATACCATCCCGAGGCAGAAGCTCTATCTCCTCTGGCAGCAGCTGGCCTCTTAGAGATCCGTCACCCCCGCCCCCCCCCCCCCCGCGCGCCAGACCCCTGCAGTGCCTTTCGATAGTAAAGAGAGCATCCTGAGATATAATCCCGAAAGCCAGGCGCTGGCTGTGACAGGTATCTCCTGTATAGACTCCCTCTCCACCACCTTGCGGCTGCGATCAGCAATCCCTGAGCAGTGATGCTCCTGAGAGCAGCAAATGTATCTCCTCTTAGCCCGCACCGCCAGAAAAGAGAGATCAAGATTTTTGGTAGCTCTGCTCAAACTTCACGCCATCCCCAGTCAGATTCAGATTTAAGATCCAGGGTATCGTTCTTGCGCGTGACATAGTAATCCTGGCCATGAACCTGCAGGCCGGTATCATGGTTCTCAATGCTCCTGCAAAGCTGAGGGTCAGGGAACCTCAGTCCAGTTATTGAGAAGATATATCTTCACGCTGGCATCGGTGCTGCTGTTCATCTTCTACAGGGTGTGGTCCCCATGGGTGATGGTCACTATTCCCCTGGGGCACTGATGCTCTGATCGATATTCGGAGGAAGCCTCATCTCAATCTCATTGGGCATTCCCGGGGATTGATTATGTCCGGAATAGCTCATTGCTGAAATTTTACTAAAGAGGCAGTGTAATCAACAAATATCAAGGGCTTACAGAACTACCCGGCGACCTGGCCATCTGTTGTGAAGCCGCTTAGAGAATAGATATGCCCCCACAGCAAAAAGAATCATCAATCCTGCCAGCCCGCAATCAACACTCTTCACCAGCCCTTCTCTCGCAGGGGGCACTGGTGGCTCTTTATCCGAGAATGGGTGTGGCTGGAGCGGGTTCGGCGATCCTGGACGGTGCCATCCCCCCTTCGCTATAGGCTGCTCGACGATGCCCGGCCTCATTCTCCGTCCGGGTTGCTCTCTCCTCCTCGGAAGAGATGGGGAAGGGGTTTTGGCTTGGCTCGCCCGCGGACTTCTCATCCGGCTCCGCTGCCAGTTCAGCATCATCCCTCCTGGCTCGAAGGTGACAGCTTCCTCTTCATCGGAGGGAGAGCAGCAGGCCCACCGAGGAGGGGGTCTTTCCTGCGTGTAGGCAAGACCAACGCCCCTTCATCGAAGTTCAGTATCAGATCAGTATATGCCCGTGGAATCCACAAATTTCAGGGCCGCGGAACCAGGTAGGAGACGCCGGATATCTTGACCTCCTCGAAGAACTCAGGTGTTCTTCATCAGTCGATCTTTGAATGCATAGACAGCGCCGCTCTCCATCTGCATCGATCTCGCTGAGGCTGGGAAACGGATCCTCCTGCGCAGCCAGTTTTGGTGGCGACGACATAAGCCTCTGAAGAAGACCCGGCTCCATTCGATTGAGGCCTGTTGGTGTATCGCGCCTATCGAAGAGAAGAGGAGAAGCTATCCCCTTGAGCTTTCGAAGCCTCTTCGCGCGAATGCCGTGAGCAGAGAAAGAGACGTCCATCAGATATGCATATATCTTCAAGTAAATAAGTATTTTATGTAGGGCAAGAGAAGCTCACCCTCTCTTATTCGATAGAATCATTATCGATATGGCAAGAGATCTCATATAAATCTCGTATGACAGCTATCTTTAAATCTCGCCGGGGAAAGGAAGCTCGATGGAAACATTTGGGATTGGTGTGGGTTCTTTTTGCTCCTCGGAGGTGCCTCATGTGGTCGGCCGTAGCAACAACTGACCGCCTATCAGAGCGTGCCTCCAGCGTTAAATGTAGGCGAGAATGCTGTGGTAACAGTTTCGCTGACCTATTACGGAAGCGACGCCACTCGAAGGCGATTATCACACCCGAACTCCCTCCGGGCGTACGAGACCAGCAATCCGGAAGGTCAGACAGCACAACTGTATCCCCGGCACAACGCGCCCGCATCAGATTATCCATAAGACAGGCCGCAAAGCGGCATTATACTTATGGCCTCTCAGGTAGAGCAAGCAGAAGAGATGGGGTCCTGGAGAAACTGGCCCTAAGGTCCACCTCATGGGTCATGGGCCAGACATGGCCACTATGCAGCCCGGTCAGACTTTATCCCGGGGCATCTCACCCCACAGTCAGAAGAGGGCCCCCAAGGGATAAACGGATCGAACCCCACCCGCCGGGCTATGCTCCCTGAATCAGAGCCAGTTGATGTGGAAACAGCACCATACCAAAGTCCAGATGGCTATAGAGCGCCTCCCACCCAAAGGATGCCCCGCACTCCAGATGGTCTGAATCCAGAACGAACAGACCGGCAACCGGTTGCAAAGGGGCTGGAAGAGGCTCCGGGTGGGAGGCCTGCCCAGATGGGAGTATGCGGAAGGTCAGCTCAAGCTAATTTGCTTTTTGGTCTATCCAATCCCAGATCTGCGAGATTATAGAGCGCCTGCAGGTGGAATCCGCGCTCCTCGATGGCCCCACCTCCTCGGCGGTCTAGTACTGGCGGCAGGGCGCCTGCACTCACCACTTAGGCCGGCAGCGGCAATCCTTCAATGGCCCTCAGCAGGCTGAGGCTCCGGAGGTGACAACATCCTCCACCACCGCCACTTTTGCCCCTCCTTCCAGCATCGGACCGTACACAGCTCAGGTGCGGCACCGGGCTCCTTTCCCGCTCCAACCCTGCCAGCCCCTGCCCTGCAGATGGCCCAGGACGATATGGCCGATACAATGGGGTCCGCCCCCCAAAGTCAGCCGCACATTGGCCGAGGCCCAGGGATGGACCCATCCTCCAGCATCAGCCTGGCAGTGAATAGGCCCCTTCCGGGCTCAATGTGACCCTCTTGCAGTCTGTGTAGTCGCTCTTCCCGCCGGAGGAGAGGAGTGACCGGCCTTATCTCCAGCGACCTCTCAATCAGCAGCCTCAGCAGTCGATCTTTATCATTCACATCAAATCCCTCTTATCCTGATGCATAGCTGAGGGAGAGCAGATAATCCCTTGCTCTGCCGTCAGATCGACCCCCTCCAGAGGCCTTTATCTCCGCCAAGAGGCCAGATCGGTGCCATCCAGCAGATAGAGGCGCGCGCGTTCCATAGCTGGCCATCGCCAGGACGGGACCACGCATATCCTCTGCCGGCTCATTGAGAGCCAGTCCCCAAAGAGGGGTTGAAGGCCAGGCATGATGATGATCTCCCCAGAAGAGACGAAACCGTAATGCTCCTCTACTACCTCCGGTTGTATGGGCGCTCTGGCCCAGACGGGATGGGTCTGGAAGTTGCCCAGGGATCTTGAGCCTTACTGCAGGATGAAGAAGGAGCCGCAACCAATAAGCCCGAACGCACCACCTCTCCTCCGGCCAGGTATGACCATGAAAGTAGCCCCTGCCCTCCCGCACATCCAGTGAGGGATGGACTCGACCCCAGGGGAGCCATGTCTGCCAGGTTGCTGTCATGGTTTCCCGAGACGATATCCACCTTTGTCACCCGGGCAGATAGCTGGTTGGAGGAAATCAGGATCTCCCTTCTCTCCTGCCAGCTCGTCTTGGGCACATTGTGCTTCAGGTCCCCCAAAATCAGCAGCCTATCAGGCATAATCATGTCCAGGTACCCTTTCAGGAGAGCGAGGATCTTTCTGGTCTGGCTGGGTATGGACACCCCTCCCAGCCAGAGCTCATGCCCAGGCCCAGGTGGAGGTCGGGCTGATGAGAAGCTTTCCTTTCCCTCTGCCAGAGGAGAGGGGCGCCAAGAGGGCTGGGGAAGCCGGGGGGCGAGTGAGGAAGAGGAGGGGAGGAGAGGTGCCAGGAGCCGGCAGTCAGCGGTCAATCCAGCAGCCCTCTAGCTCAGAATAGAGTTCCTGATGTTTGAGGATATGCTCAGGCAGAGAACTCGATCATCAAGTTGATCCGGGATGGTTCAGACCCCCTGCATTCCTGATATCCGTTTCTTATCCCCAGAACCCTCTTCTCCTGATGGAAGAATCGGCCGATCTCCAAGAGGGTGCCATCCACCTGGGGCCCGTCCAGGATGGCCACCATCAGATCGCAGCGGTCCAGAGCCCTCAGGTTCTCCCTGGAAGATCTCCTTCGGCCCAATTGGTTTGTTGAGAGCCCATAGGCCAAATGATCCGACCTGAACACCGGCCTCTGCAAGCCATTCGCGGAGGGAGGCAGTGAGCTCTCTTGCCCAGGCGATCTCCCCGCAGAGAGAAGATGGGGACCAGCGAGATAGATCCTATGAGGCAGCCCCATCCGACGCATCTCCCTCAGTCCGGGGATCCGGCTGCCTCTTCTAGCCTGGACCTGACAAAATCCCTGTCCAGGCTGGCCAGGAACCAGCCACTTAGGCCCCTTGCCTGGTCCCCAGGAATGTCAGGTATACCGCCTGGAAGAACTTCTTGAGTCCAGGTTCATCTCCTTGGCCACGACTAGACCCAGGTCGTGGATCTCGGCGGGCGGTCTTCTCATCTATTCTCTGAGCAAGAAGGCCCAGAGGGCCTGCCGTTCGGCGGGAGAGAGGTTGTTCACCTCAGCAGGGAGCTTCTCCTTGTAGCTGGAACTTGACATATAGGGAGCATACTTCTCCAGCCAGACCTGCACTTCCTGGCCCGGGCCAGGATCTCCTCCTCTTCTGGATATCACATCATAGCCGGACCTCTCAGGGCGACGAAGAGCTGCTCCTCATCTCCGCGAGCGATCTGGACAGCAGTGACCATATGTCTGAATGGTATCCCAAAGGTCCGCTCTTGCTGACGTTGGAGAGCTCTGATGGCCCTCTCATCCCCTTTTCCTCTGGTCATACTCGTCCACCAGGCTCAACAGGGGCAGGCCGGGGTCGAACTCGATGTGCTTTCCCGGCTTGTTCCGGATGATCAGGTAACGCAAGACCTCGGGCGGACGACATCCAGCATCTCCTGGATGGTGACACAATCCCGGTGGAGCTGTGCATGGCCCCCACTCCCTTGAGATGGATCCATTCGTAGACCATGGGAAAGGAGCGGGGTAACTGTAGATCTCTCGCTGATCCTCTTGCCGGTATCGTATGAGCCCCCTGCAGTAGCATGATCCTTGCCGAAGGGCTCAACTGTCACCTGGAATATGGGCCAGCGGGCCGGCCAGTCCACCCGCCAGACCAGCTTCCCCCCGCCAGCCATGGGAACTGTGCCCTGGCTGCCGCAGGAGCAGACATAGTCCACCGTCTCGGCATCCAGGTCGAATCCGGTAACGTGAGTGGTGTTCGTCCCGCCGCAGGCCTGGCAGATGGCATCAAACGGCTCCAGCCCTCGGGGACGGCGGGCCGAGACCTCTTTCAGTATACGGGCGATCTCGTCCTTTCGGGAGAAGGCAGTCTTGATGGCATCGTCCCGTATCTGCCTCCTTGTAGAGGACATCCGCCCGGTAGATCTCGGGCTTGATGCCCAGCCGCTCCATGTCTCTCCAGGAAGGAGTGATTGGAAATGGTCTGCATAGCTTATGCAGCAGCCTCAGGGGCAGGGATCTCCGAAGGGGCTTGCTGATGCTCCTGAAGCTCTCCGGCAGGAAGGGGGAGCCTGCGCAAGGGTCGAAGGTTATCGGCGATGTAGATCAGACGCGCTTCCACCCCTCTGTCCAGGAGAGCGATAGACCGCCTCTGCGGTCGTGACCTCGCGCATATTGCCGATGTGAACCGGTCCGGAGGTGATGCCTGTAGCGATGGTATGGGGCCAGAGCCTTCCAGCCTCTCGGCGATGACATCCGCCCAGTGAATAGACATGTTGCGCAATCGATGCAAAGAGGAGATATTAAGCTTCCGTTGTCACCCTGGGAGGGCCAGAAGTCTCCCAGAGAGCTTATTAAGTAAAGAGGGCAGCTATCCAGGATGATGCCTCGATTGAACGTCCCGGCCTGGATGAGTACTTTATGGAGATCGCCATAGTGGTGGCTGCGTTCCACCTGTCTTGCGCAACCAGGTGGGGGGCCTCCTTGTGAAGAACAAGAGGATCCTGACCACGGGTACAACGGCGCGCCTGCGGGTCTCGAGCACGGCGATGCAGTGGGCTGCGCCCGGAGAATGTTCAGAGCGGCACTCGCCACGAATTATGCCGGCGGTGCATGCCGAGCAGAACGCCATCATCCAGGCGGCGATGCCGGCATCTCCATCGAGGGAGCGACGCTGCACTGCACCCACCAGCCCTGCATCCTCTGCGCCAAGATGATGATCAAGTCCGGGTGGTGAGAAGGTGGTCTATCCTGCACTGCTATCCCGACCAGACGGCCTGATTTCCTAGGCAGGCGGAATTGAGGTGGTGAGGGTGAAAGGATGGCCTTGGAGGCCGGGCCTGCAAGCCAAGCACGATAGAAATTATGAGGATCTGCTCTATTCTCCAGAGCCTACATCTTTCCTGAAAATGGCGATATTTCTTGAATCCTGCAAGAGATTACCGTCGTGCAGATCCATCCACGGACGAACGAGCTGGTGCCGTCGCCAAGTCAAGAATTCTGAACCCTGCAGTTTAGTGATCTGCTTTAAACCCGGGCCTCGTGTAATCTAATATCAATGATCTTTGATTTGCAGTAGAGAGCAAGTCAACCAGTATTTGTGTTGCTACCCTTACTACTACTGCTTTTTTTGTCCATATGCAGGGGCCATCATCCATTGTGCGGCATATTAATGCCAATTGAAGTTTTTTTCATCCGAAAATCGTGGATTCTAGGATTATAGAGCCCCTTGTATCCTTTGCTTGCTCGCGGTCCTGGCAAGAGGGATATTTCCCTTCAGGTGCCTCTTCAGACTCGAGGATCGTCTAGATTTGTATATTTTGCTTTTGAAAGCGCTAAGGGAGGCCTCTATGCAATCTAAGTTTCCATTGTACAGCCAAGATAAGTAATCCCCTCTAGTTCTCTTTGTCCTGGATCAAAACAAAGAGTAACGGAAAGCTCTCTCTATCAACCCTTGTAGAATAATAATTATTTGGAAGAGGAATTTCATAAAATCCATAGAGAATCCAACTTATTGGTAGATTCATCGGTAAAGACATGGTTTAGATCCGATGAACCTGCCCGAATAATGGCCGTCCATCCAGATGGCGTTCAGCTTTTCCCCGCATCAAAATGCCAGCGATAGCATAGAGGCGAAGAGAACACTCAAAAGTAGTTTGTCCATCCCTAGGAGAGAATTTTCCAAGATGAGAACAAGAAGATATTATGAGTGCCCTGATAATTTGCAGACGTCAAGCGAAATTGATTCCGGAATTTGGCTATAGATCTGGCGCGTTAAAAGCTGTTTTTCTCTAGGGAGCTAAACTGGTGCTCTCCCCAATTGATGGTCTTCACTCCCGGATACTTTGTCACCGCCCTGCATATTCGGATCCCAAGATGTTCCCCAGTCCGTCCAGTTCGTGGAACGGTGACGGAAACCGGAGTCTTTGCTTGAAGCAGTACGACTCAATCGATTTCGGACACCCGGACTAGCCACGGTCAAATGCTAATGTTGAAGGATTGATCACTTCGATTCATCATTGAATAAACAATGAGGTATAGTCATTATATTCTGACCGAAAGGCCGGTCGTGAATCTACAATCGGCTGTTATTTATATAACCTATTCCTATATGCCATGGGGTGTAGCAAAATGGGCAAAAGAGGTCCAAAGCCTCGATTCTTGGATGTAGCATGCCCGAATGAGCAGTGCAATCTATTTGGAATTGCTGGGAAAGGAAACGTCACTGTGTACGGAACTTACAAGATAAGCTCCGGCAAGGTCAGGAAATATATTTGCCACACATGTGGTACCAGATTCTGTGATAGAACTAACACTGCATTCTATGACACAAGAACAAACGAAGAAAAGATCAAGCTGGCTCTAAAATGGCCATGCGTGGAATGAGTGTCTTAGGAATAGCTGAGATCCTTGAGTCAAAACCATCTACTGTAAGCACTTGGATCTCGAAAGCAGCAAAGCATAGTGAAAAGTCAATGAAGTTGTCTTGAAGGATGTAGAGACCCCAAAGGTAGAGATGGACGAGGCATGGACTTTTGTGGGGAAAAACACTACCCAGAGAAGGTGAATACGAAGATAAAGGAACTTGGATCTGGATAAGCATGGCTGCAAATTGCAGGTTGGTGCTTACATGTTATCGGTGAGCGATCTCAGGAAAATGCAGATCAGCTCATTTCAAATACTGCCAAAAGACTCAGATCAATGCCGCTCTTTGTGACAGATGGATTAAGACTATATGCAGCAGCTCTTCGAAAGCAATATGGAAAACTACAGCCGTTCGCACCAACAGGCAAGCGAGGGCGACCTCGAAGTCCTAAATTAATCGTAGATGAACTATTACAATATGCTCAAGTCATTAAAATGAGGGTCAACGGTAGACTAAAAAAAGTGGTCAAGAGAATCATATTTGGCAAAGATATAGACCACAAAATGATATCTACCAGCTACATTGAACGGCAAAACCTGACATGCAGACAAGATAATAACCGCATATCAAGGAAAACCATAGGTTTCTCTAAGGAGACTGCAGAATTGAATAACCAAATGACCCTATATTTCGCGCACTTCAACTACTGCCGAAAGCATCGTGCTCTAAAATATAGAAATGAGATGGGCATAACGAAGTTCAATAGTCCCGCGAAGCAAGCTGGCTTAATCGATCATGTCTGGAGCTTGCAGGAACTCTTGACTTTTCCATATTACAAAACTCAAACCCATTAGAGGCTCACGACCATAAATTCAAGCGATAGATAAATTCAAGCGATAGATAAATAAAAAAATATAAAGCTTTCAGTTCTACCTAGCAGTCAATACCCTCGCAGGGTGGATGTATGTCCCTTTCGGGCACAGGATTCTCATGGAACTTGATGAGCTTCTCGGCCTCGAATGTTCCTGTGAACATCTCGTGGGCCTTTATGTCCTTGTAGAATATCCTATGCCATGTGGCATCCGTTCCCCATGTACCATTGAAGCTGTTCTTGGTCTCAAGGCCGATCAGATGGGCTGGATCATAGATGCCGCTGGCAGAGGTCATGAGCTCTTCCACCTTATTTGTGTCTCTCCCAGCATCTTTGAGCTTGCTGATCAGATCCTCAGGGCTGGTGTTGCACTTGGGCTGGTATGGTGTGGTGGAGACGAAGAAAGCAGTCTCATCCTTCTCCATCTCATTCACTGAGAACATCTCCTGGACATCAGCACCGATGCCTCCGTAGAAGGCTTTGGAGTTCATATACTTGCCACCGGTCAAGGGGGTAGCACCCTGGTAAGTCATCTTTGTGGTCTCAAATAGATTGAAGGCCGACTTGTTGCCTCCATTGACCGAGGAGACATTCCTCTTAAGCTTCTCTGCATTCTGCGAGTAGGCATGCTCGGAGTCAAGCTCCAGATCACCGTCCCCGGCCATGGTGTTGTAATACTCCAGGGCTATCTTCTTATCGATTATAGATGTACTGACATCGATTATTCCCGATCCAGAGACCTTCTGACTCTCACAAAACTGCTCATACTGCACAGGTGGTATCAGTGGCGGATTGGCGAGCACTATGCTGCAACCAGCCATAAGGGCAATCGCCAATGCTACTATTACTACTCCCTTCATATCTTTTTTTCGCCCCCTATTCTTAAAGCTTTTAATTTGATTCTATTCAGCCAAATAAGTAATTTTGGCTCAAATGAGATATCTAACTTTTATATTATATAAATTTAACCTTCAAACACTAAGGCTTTTCCAGCAAGCACTTGGTCCAGGGTGGATTGAGGATGATGTGCTCCGATCTCGCGGCACAGAATGTAATTCCTGTAAAAAATTGAATAAAATCATATCTAATATTTATATGTAACATAATAATTAGCAATACAATAATATCTAATACAATGACATTGAATAAGGCTGCATATGTCCTCTTACCTGGAGCATCCGCTCATCAAGCCACAGACAGTGGAAAAGAGGCTCTTTCAACTGGATCTGGCCGCCAGTGCCCTCAAATCCTCTAGCTTGATTGTGGTCCCCACGGGCCTTGGCAAGACGGTGATTGCTCTTATGGTTCTTCTCGCCCGGCTTAATAGAGGCCGGATCCTGTTCCTGGCCCCCACTAAACCCCTGGTAGAGCAGCATGCTGCCTTCCTGCGCCGGGTGCTGAAAGAGAGCGGAATGGTGGTCATGATGACAGGGGAGATGCCACCAGAGAAGAGGAAGGTCGCCTGGGA
The DNA here is from genome assembly GCF_016706325.1 of Methanothrix sp. Lineage (NCBI taxonomy): Archaea > Methanobacteriati > Methanobacteriota > Methanomicrobia > Methanotrichales > Methanotrichaceae > Methanothrix > Methanothrix sp. The sequence continues at coordinate 15,066 of NZ_JADJJX010000003.1, forward strand.
GGATGCGCGAATAGTGGTCTGCACCCCCCAGGTGATAGAAAATGACCTGCTATCCCACAGAATCGGGCTTGAGGATGTCTCCCTGATAATATTCGATGAAGCTCACCGGGCAGTGGGAAACTATGCTTATGTCTATATTGCAGAGCGCTATCTCCGCGAGGCCAAAGATCCACTGGTTCTGGGAATCACCGCCAGTCCGGGAAGCGAAAAGGAGAAGATCGCCGAGATCTGCGCCAACCTCTCCATAGAGAATATTCAGACCCGAACCGAGAGGGACTCGGATGTAGCCCCGTTTATTCACTCAAGAGAGATAGAATGGGTGAAGCTGACCGTCCCCAAGGAGCTTCTCGATATCAGAACAGCAATTGAGGAGGTGCTGCGAGATCGGATAGATGATCTCAACCGGCTGGGCATAAGCCCAGCAAAGATCGACCCCAGGGCCACTAAAAAGGAGCTCCTTGGCCTTCAGGCCATGCTGGTCTCCTCTGCCAGGAGGCAGGCCAACCAGGCCACCTTCAAGGGCATCTCCATCCTGGCCGAGATCCTCAAGCTCTATCATGCTGTGGAGCTGGCTGAGACCCAGGGCACAGAGGCGCTTTTGAAATATTTCCATAGGCTGCAGGGCGAGGCCACCTCAAGAAGTGGCTCGAAGGCCTCCCGGAGGATAATGGAGGACCCGAAATTCCGCCAGGCCATCCAGGCCCTTGAGCAGTTGAAGGTGGAGCATCCCAAGCCGGCCATGGTCAGGAGGATATTGAGAGAGCAGATCGAGGCCAAGCCCGAGTCCCGGATCATGGTCTTCACCAATTACCGGGATACAGCATCGGCCCTCCTCCGATCACTGAAAGGCGATCCGGTGATCAGAGCGGTCCGGTTCGTCGGGCAGTCCAGCCGGGCAGATGATGAGGGGCTCAGCCAGAAAAAGCAGACCGAGATCTTGCAGAGGTTCAGGGCAGGAGAGTATAATGTCCTCATCGCCACCTCAGTAGGGGAGGAGGGGATCGATATTCCGGCCACAGATATGGTTCTATTCTATGAGCCGGTTCCATCTGAGATTCGCAGCATTCAACGCAAAGGGAGGACGGGCAGGGCGAGGAGCGGAAGGGTAGTGGTCCTTATAGCCAAAGGCACCAGGGATGAGGCCTACTACTGGATATCCGACCGCAAGGAGAAGAGCATGAACAGGGAGATCCGCAGCCTGAGCGGTCAGGTCTCAGAGTCTCTATCGCGAGAGTTCTCCTCCCGCCAGCTGGAGGTCGCAGAAAAGCGCCCTGAGGAGCGCCTGGATAGCTGGGCGGAGGGGAAGAATGAGAGGAGAGAGGGCGGCAGGATATATGTCGATCCCAGGGAGCGGGGAATGGCTAAGCTCCTGGAGAGCAGAGGGCTGGAGGTCATCTTGAAGAGTCTGGAGGTGGGTGATTATGTGATAAGCGATCGGGTGGCGATCGAGCGCAAGACCGCCCAGGATTTTGTGGCCTCGATCATCGATCCGAAGAGAAACCTCTTCCGCCAGATAGCAGATCTATCCCGGAGCTATGAGCGCCCGGTATTGATCCTGGAGGGAAGAGATCTGTACTCCCGCCAGGTGAGCCCAAGCTCCATTCAGGGTGCTCTGGCTTCAGTAGCAGTGGATTATGGTGTGCCCATCATCCCCACAGAGGACCAGGAGGATACGGCATCGCTCATCCGTTTGCTCGCCTCTAGAGAGGGGAGAGAGGGGCGCGAGCCCAAGCTGCACGGCCATAAGACCGCCCGAACACTGAAAGAGCAGCAGGAATATCTCATATCCGCCATCCCCAGCGTGGGTCCATCGGTGGCAAAGAACCTCCTCCGTCATTTTGGATCGATTGAGAGGGTGATTACTGCCAGCATGGAGGAGCTGCAAGAGGTGGATATGGTAGGGCCTAAGATCGCTGAGCGCATACGTGAGTTGGTTGGCGGAGAGTATAAAGGCTGAGATAGTATTAAGGATGAGATGGGATTTATCCTCCCTCCAATTAACCAACAAGTATATAAGCAAACTGGACCTCCCTACAGACGCTGCATAAGCGTCGCTTCAATTGAGTTTGATGGGATGTTTTGTAGTATGTAGGATCGATTCATCGAATCGATGCCAAAGGTAAGTGAGTATAAATGGAAAGATACGGAAGCGGAAGCAGAGGCGGCTACAGCAGCGGCCCGAGAGAGATGCACGATGCCACTTGCGCAGAGTGCGGAAAGGCATGTCAGGTTCCCTTCAAGCCCGATGGCTCCAGGCCAGTATATTGCAGCGACTGCTACCAGAAGCATAGGCCAGCTAGACCACCCAGAAGATACTGAACTGGGTAATCATCCCTTTTTGGGAATGTTATAGAAGCGGGGCTGTTTTTTTTTAGACCCTGCAAGGCAAATTTTTTTAGTATATTTATTGTTTCACATCTATCATTTCACATCTATCATTTCACATCTATCATTTCGCATCTATCATTTCGCATCTATCATTTCGCATCTAGCACGTTAAATCCATCATTTATATTCATCGATTTACATCTATCATTTCGCACTTTTATTACAACTGTTTCAGATATGCAGTATCAAACCGTCCTTCGCCACGATTATATCCTGATAATCAACCACCGACGCTATTGCATCCATGCGCTCCTGCATGCTCTGGTATCGGCTGGCATCGAAATGGGTCAAGGCCAGCCTTTTGGCTCCTGCCCGCCGGGCGATATCGACTGCATCCTGGGGATTGAGGTGGGGCCAGGCTGGACTCGACTCTCCTGGCTTATGGGAGCACTCAGTTATCAGGAGGTCAGCCCCCTCTGCCAGATGAACTACACTCTCGCAGACGCCTGTATCTAGGCAGTAGGCGATGATCTTTCCATCCAGATCGAGGCGATATCCCAGGGTGGGAGAAGAATGGAGCAGAAACTCGCACTCCAGGGCAAAGGGCAGTTTGTAGGGACCAGGGAGAAGCTCGTTCACCTCTACAGGATAGGGAAGCTTCTGCAGAGGAACTGTAAACGGCTCGTTTATGATTGTATCCAGGATCGCCCTCGTCCCCTTCTGCCCGAATATCTTCAGCCCCTGGGCGAATCTGAACTTATTCAACACATGCAGCCCTCCTATATGGTCCAGATGAAAATGGCTCAAGAAGAGGTACACGGGCAGATCATCATGGATATGCTGGTCGATCTTGCTTATACCATTTCCCGCATCGAGAATTATGTGATATCTGTCCGAGTTGATCAGAGTACATACAGTATTGCCGGTATCGCTATCATACCAGCCATTAGTGCCAAGAAATATTATCTCCATTGTATTTGCCTCAATTTGATAATGGATCGGAATTGCTTAATGCAGATATCTCTCCCCTTTGGAGACGGCCAACCATCCGGAGGTGGCTGATCATCCTGAGACAGCCAATCATCCTGAGACAGCCAATCATCCTGAGACTGCTAATCATCCGGCTATTCAACAGGAGCCCCCTTCCTCCAGAGAGCTTCCTCTTGATAAAAGATGCCTCTTAAGCGGTGAATGGGTATGAACTTCGTCTCAAGGTCAGAGCTTATCTCTACGAAGCCCTGCTCGATCTTGATGATCTCCTCCCCAGAGAATGCTGATCTGTCGCCGGGAGCCCCTCGGTCCAGGTACTCGACTCTGACTGCTGAGAGATCGTACTGGGGATCGTGGATGAGGCGGAGCAGGAGGGCATGGCTGGTTCTCATCATCGATCACAATCCGTTAGCGTTGCTCAATCCTGGCTCCAGATGCCTATACGCACTGCAATGCTCTTCTGTTAGCCCGTCCGCCAGGCACCATCCTTCAGATCGGGATGGGGCATCCTGCCCTCGAAGCCGCACATCTGGCAGCAGATCTTCACCGTCAATCCGTCTATGCTCTGGGCATTGGCCACATATCCGCACCTGGGGCAGTTGGTTAGAAAATGAGTTCCTGGCATTGCACCTCCTCTTCCATGCTGGCGTTCGAAGTTTTCATTCATCCTCCTCGCCACCGGCTTTGATGCCCGCCCCGGCAAGCTCCGCTGAAATCAGCTCGTTTAAGAGGCCGGCACGGGTCTGCTGAGCATAGTTCCACAGATCAGGCCCGCATTTGCCGCAGTCCTTGGAAGCCTCCTCCAGGATTCTGACCAGATCGAGCAGGGAGCGATACATCAAAGGAGCAGCATCCTGGAGCTTGTGCTCAAAGGGGCTCAGGATTCCAGATCTCAAGATCAGTCTGCAGTCCTCCTGTCTCCAGGCCATGCAGCCCTCTTGCAAGCATTGCCTGTCTACAAATGGGCAGGCTCTTTTATTGGCGGCCAATTGGAATCACCTCACCGGGGGATATTTTAATGGACTGAGATACGAATTCAGGGTGATGGCTCTATTTTGACTTTCAACAAGTTATCTCTTTCCCCGGCATCTCCAGCCGCCAGGCTGAGCAGGAAAGGTTAATAGCTCAGGAGCAGTGACTACCTCACATATGGACTCGTAGGGTAGTGGACATCCTAGCGGGCTTCGGTGACTCTTGTCGAGGATACCCGCTGACCTGGGTTCGAGTCCCAGCGAGTCCGTCATCTCTTTTTTCCCTGTTGATGCTGGCGGGAAATATAAATTCCCGTACAGAAATATGTATCTGGATGAGGCCTCTGTCCTCTTCGAGAAAGGCAGGAGGAAGGGTGAGAAGAGATGGGATGGGGTGAGAATTGGTCGACCTTTTCGGCAGGAAGAAGCTGGAAGAACGCATAAGCGAGCTGGAGGAGGCTTTAGCCGCACAGGCGAAGGAGACGGATGAGCTGCGGCGCACACTGGAGAAGAGGGAAGAGAGGATCAAAAGGCTTGCCAGTGCCAATCAGGAGGCAAACCTGGCTCTGAAGGCCATGGAACAGAGGGCAGCACTGAAATCTGTCCCGTCCGGTGATATAGAGAGGAAGGAACTGATAACAAGGCCTTCTGGAGCCTGGAAGCCGGGAAAGAGGGAGTTTGATATCCTCATTGAGAGGCTCAAAGCAGTTCGCTCCCCTCGGGAAGATCTGCTGGTGGCTGCCTTTACTGATTCCGTGCCCGAGGATGCTGCCCTTCCGCCGCAGATACGGGAATCGGCGATGGCAGTCAAATCCAGACGGGGCAGAATAATCATCTACTCCCCCCAGCTCTTCGCCCTGCAGCTAATTCCACCCTTTCCCATCAAGGAGAGGGCATCCTGGGAGGGAGGCGCCTTTCAGCTTGGACTCATTGAGGAGATGCTCTATACACCGGTGCTGGTTGTATCCGTCCATGCCGGCAGCAGCCTCCTGGGGATGGCCCTGGGCGCAGGAGCCTTTGAGATAAAGGAGCTGGTGGAAAGCCAGGTGAAAGAGAAGCACTCCAAGGGGGGGTGGAGCCAGAAGAGGTTCGAGAGGCTGCGCGAGGAGGACATCAAAAATCATATCGATGCTGTTGTTGACGGTCTGGCCCGAATGGAGGCCAGTTACGGGGGGATAGCCAATTATGCTGTTCTGGGCGGAGAGGAGAGCCTGGTCAGGCAGATCAAGAGCTCCATCCACCTGCCCTTGGTGGAGAGAAAGCTGGAGAAGCATGATGAGAAGGATATCGATTCCCTTCTGGAAGAGGTCTATGGATTCTTATGCTACCGGATTGAGATATAGGCAGTAAGGGATAAGAGTGCATTGATGGAAGAAAAAGTGCAGTTGATGGAAGAAAAAGTGCAGTTGATGGAAAAAGTGCATTGACAATGATATCTGAGAAGGCTGTGGACAGAAAGGAGGCAACTGAAGATCCAGAAGAGCTTGCCCGCTCCTGGGACTGGCATGTGAGACGAAAGCTGGCCTGGAATCCGGATACCCCGGAGGATATCCTGAGCTCTCTCGCCCGGGATGCAGTGCAATGGGTGAGAGAGGCAGTGGCCGGCAATGCCCGCACCCCGATCTCGACCCTGGCCCGGCTGGCCGAGGACAGCTCGGGGTTTGTGAGAGCGGCTGTGGCCCTGAACTGCAATGCCACAAGCGAGATGCTGGAGACTTTAGCCGGGGACGAGATGAGCGACTACGACTGCACCCTGGGAAAGAACCGCTATCTGGTGAAGGAAGCAGTGGCAAAAAGCCCCAATATCAATTCCCAGACCCTGGAATTTCTCGCCCGGGACTCAGATGAGCATGTCCGCGCCGCAGCCGCCAGCAATCCCCTGCTCACAATAGAGCTGATGAAAAAGATGGTCCGGGATGTGAGCTGGCTGGTGAGAAACAATATCGCCCGAAATCCATCCACTCCAGGGGAGCTCTTGGCCTATCTATCTGCTGACAGGATCATGGATGTCCGGGCTACGACAGCACAGAACCCCCGCACCCCGGCAGAGGCGCTGGACGCTTTAGCCAGGGATAGGAGCTGGGAGATAAGAGAGGCCGCAGCCCGCAATCCCAGGCTTGATGGAAGGATCCTGGATGGGCTGGCAGGCCATTGGTCCTGGGTGGTGAGGGAGGCGGTGGCAAAAAATCCCAATACGCCCTCAGAGACTCTGAAGAGGCTGGCCGCGGATCCCGATCAGAGCGTGCAGAAGGCGGCCCGGGCTCGAGCAAGGTGATCGTTTGCGGCTCTTCGGCATTTTCTGCAGATAGCCTGTGGTCACAATCTCTCATCCGTCTCTGTGCCCCTGCCTCTCTGTAGTGAAACCGGGATATTTAGGCCTCGCCACAATGGAATGAAAGCATAACGGAAAATCCTCTGCACACATCCTCACATAGCGTTGAGCCTCAGTCAAATCCTCTCATACAGCGTCGTCCTCTGCACCGCCTTCCGTCCGCAGCTCTCGATCAGCTCCTCCATCTCCTGCGCCGATATGCCCGGCTGCTCCTGAGAATTGCGGGCGATCTTCTCGTCCATGAGGGTTCCTCCCAGGTCGTTTGCCCCCCACATGATGGCCGCCCTTGCCGCCTCCCGCCCCAGCTTGGTCCAGCTCGCCTGGATATTGCTGATGGCGGGATAAAGGGCCACCCTGGCCAGGGCATGCATCTTCAGCCGGTCGAGCAGGTCCGCTCCCCGGACGGCCTTCCCCAGGGGATTGTTCTCCGGGATGAAGGGGAGGAGGACCATCTCTGTGAAGCCTCCGGTCTGCTCTTGAATCCCCTTCAGGATCTTCAGGTGCTCCAGCCGGTCTTCCATCCTCTCCACATGGCCGAAGAGGATGGTGGAGGTGGAGGGGATCTTGAGGTGATGAGCAGTGGTGATGATCTCCTTCCACTCTTCGGTCTTCAGCTTCTCCGGGCAGATCACCTGGCGGATGGAGTCGACCAGGATCTCCGCCGCTGTGCCGGGCATGGACCCAAGGCCGCTTCTCTTCAGCTCCTTAAGACAGTCTTCCACCGCCAGGTCGGAGTTGCGGGACATATGCAGCACCTCCATGGGGGAGTAGGCATGAAGATGCAGCCGGGGATGGCTGCGGTGGATGGTCTCCAGGATGCTGCAGTAGTCCTCCAGGAGCATTCCGGGCGCAAGTCCTCCCTGCAGACAGATCTCTGTCGCCCCCCGCTCCTCCGCCTCATCCGCCCGGCTGAGTATCTCCTGGTCTGAGAGGCGGAATTTTTTGCTGTGTTTAAAGGAGCAGAACCTGCAGCTTCCAATGCACTGGTTGGTGAAGTTGATGTTTCGATTTATCACAAAAGAGACCTCATCCTTGCCGCTCTTCTGGCGCAGCAGATTGGCCAGGCGGTGCAGCTTCACCGGCTCTGACCATAGACCCTTCAGCAGGTCATGATCATTGCCGGTGCTATCTGGAGAGGGGCATATCCCTTCCATCTCCAAGAGATCTGAGGCAATCAAAGATTCTCACACTTCCTAAGGGCAATATTTGCAGAGAACTGCAGGGCGATCTATATGGAATTGTCGCCTATCGAGCAGCATCTGGATGTAGCACACCGCTGGCCCAATTCAGCGAAGAGATCGATTCTCCCTGTGCTCTGCGCTCGCCAATCTCCGCTCTTTTGGAATCTGACTTGCCAGCACTCCGCGCGAGTACAGACCACATCCAAGCACCTCTCCTCCATAAAACACCACCACATAACCAGACTTTGCATCCGATTCAACTGCCAGGGTCCTGCCCTCCATGAAGGCCCTGGCATCAGTTGAATCCAGGTGGATGATGTTCTTTGTGGCATACTGGCCGAAGAGCTGCAGGGCGCTGGTGGTGGGCTTCCACGGCCGATCCTTCAGGTTCATAATGCGCATTCCAATTGCCTCGTAGCTCAGCCTTGGGAGGATGGACTTGTTGGCCGCCCAGACGCTATTTGCCTTCCTGAAGAAGACATATCCAGAGAAGGCTGACGGGGAAATGCCAAACCGCTCGCCCCAAAGGTCTGCCACGAAGGAGCAGTCCAAAGGCTCAAAGATGTTCCTGCTTCTTGACGAGTCTGGCGACATAGAATCCTCCTGTATCGTTTAGATGAGGGTAATAACGGGCCGTCTTGCACAGCTCACGGTTCAGGTCTTTGCCGCTCCACCCGGTTATCCCCGGACAGGCGGCTAAACCTGGAATCGATATCCTCTCCAGCCGGGCCAGGTCGAGGACTTTTTCGATCACCAGCTCGTTCTCCTCTGGAGCATAGGTGCAGGTGGAGTAAACCACTATCCCTCCGGGCTTGACCAGACGGATGGCACTCCTGAGCAGGTCGACCTGCAGCCTGTGCAGATCCATCGACCTCTTGCTGCTGCTCTTGCACAGCACTCCAGGCCCCCTCCTCTCCCGGCCCTCACAGGAGCAGGGAGCGTCCACCAGGACCCGGTCGAACTGGACGGGGCGGGAGGGGAACCTGCGCCCGTCATAGCGGGTGATGGCAACATTCATGACCCCCAAACGATCACAGTTCGAACGCAGTGGAGCCACCCTTCCCAGAGATGGCTCATTGGCGATCACCCTTCCCTGGTTCTTCATCATCTGAGATATCTGGCAGGTCTTGCTGCCCGGAGAGGCGCAAAGGTCCAATATCAGCTCGCCGGGCTGGGGGTCGAGCAGCAGGGGCGGGAGCATTGATAGCTCCTCTTGGATATGGATGTAGCCTAAGAGGTTCTCGACAAGCTTTCCCGCGCCTTCCAGGTTCAGCTTCAGGCCCAGGGGATACCAGGCGAAGCTCTGATAATCAATCCCGGACTCGCAAAATCGGTCTAGCAGGGAGCGCTTATCGATCTTCAGGGTGTTGATCCGGCAGGTGCTGGGGAGAGCCTGGCTCTGCACCTCCCGGAAGCCCTCGAAGTCCGGTATCATATCCCTGTACCTTTCCAGCCATTCCATATTTTTTAAGGAATGCATTATAACAGAGAATACATTATAGCAGAAAAAGATTGGCCTAATTGAGCAAAAGAATTTAATAGCGGGATGTCCAGGCCAAGACCAACGCAAAACAGTTTCCTTGTTTTCGCGAAGGATGATGATGCAATTGGCAGGTTATGATAGAGATCGGTCCTCTATGAGCCCTCCTGCTCCAGTAGAGGTGGATGGAGAGTATGATGTCAAGATCGAGGACATAGCTCGCGAAGGCGACGGCATTGCCAGAGTGGAGGGATTTGTGATCTTCGTGGCCGATACCAAAGTAGGCGACGCTGTCAAAATCCAGATCGACAAGGTGATGAGGCGTTTTGCCATAGGGCATAAGATTTAGATGAAATATATATATAAATAAAAATTAAAATTAGTTGAGCAGGATCCCACATCTCGCACTGTTTGCTCTTTCAAATGAGGATATACAGCCTTGATAGGGCTTAAATACGATCCGGGTTAATTGATAATAGATGCTGATGGATCCGATTTTAGCTCAGACCGGCACAGATGTCTTCAACTCCCTGCTCAGCAATGCCTGGTTCATAATATTCATACTGCTCTTTTTGGTTCCGATGCTGCAGAAAAACTATCTGCAGGCGGAAAGAAAGCGCGTCCTGGCCCGGCTGGGCAAATCCAGGGGCACCCAGGTTATAACCCTCATCCACCGCCAGGAGACGATCAGCTTCCTTGGCATTCCCCTTGCCCGGTATATCGATATCGAGGACAGCGAGAAGGTCCTGAGAGCCATCCGCCGGGCGCAGAAGGATGTGCCCATTGACATCATCCTTCATACCCCCGGGGGCCTGGCCCTGGCCGCCACCCAGATCGCCATGGCTCTGAAGTCCCACCCCGCCAGAAAAACGGTGATCGTGCCCCATTATGCCATGAGCGGGGGAACGCTGATCGCCTTTGCTGCCGATAAGATCGTCATGGACCCCCATGCCGCCCTCGGGCCGGTCGATCCTCAACTGGGCGATGCCCAGGGCAGCTACCCGGCCACATCCCTCCTGGCGGTGGCAGAGAAGAAGAAGATCGATGAGATGGATGATAAGACTCTGGTCTACGTCGAGGAGGCGAGAAAGGCCCTGGCCCAGATGAGAGAGCTCCTGCAAAAGATTCTGGACGGTAAATTCAATGATGCCGCCAGCCGGGACAGGATTATAGAGGAGTTTGTCTCAGGAAAGTATACCCATGACCACCCCTTCATGGCGGAGGATGCCCGAGATCTGCTGGGGGAGTGCGTAGAGATCAATGTACCAGAGGAGGTCTACTCCCTGATGGAGCTGTATCGTATGGAGATGGGCAGGAGCCGACCAGGGGTGGAGTATGTGCCGCTGATGAGAGACCGGCACTGAAAATGAGCGGCGATGGGCATAGATGGCCCATCATTTTTCTGATAATCCTCCAGTTCCTGGCGGCCCTCCAGCCCCTGATGCTCCTCCAGTCCCTGATAGTCCTCCGGTTCCCGATGGCCCTCAAGCTATCTGCTTTCCTGCAGCCGGCCCCCACATGGCATTATAGATCTCAGTGATCTTGACCATGACACAGGCCTTGGCCGGTAGCTTGTTGTTGACCCCGTGCACCCAGGCCCTCATGGCATCAAAGTCCGCCCCATCCTTGCAGACGGTGACATTGCCCTTGATCTGGAAGGACTTCTTGCTCTCGCTATTATAGCAGAGGATGGATATCTTGGGGTTCTCCTCCAGGTTCTGCGCTGTCTTGTAGAAGAAATTGTCCGCGATCATCAGTGTCTCATCATCTATGATCTTGAGCAGCCCTACAAATACTACATTCGGGATCCCCGACCTGCTGGCAGTGGCAATGGGCACGGGCTTTTGCTTCTCCAGGGTTTCTTTTACATCGGCTGGCATTTTCACCATGATAATTCACCTTGATGCTAATAGATGTCTGCATTAAATAAATACCTGAGCGTCAAGTGCACATCGGCCCGGCCTCAATCACATCTATCCGGCCTCATCAACTCCCGCAGGAGATCGCATCCGCTCAGCCTCATTTATTCCCGTAATGGGTCACTGCCGCAGGTCCCGGCAGGCACGGAGGAAGTGGGCTGGAAAGCCACGATATGATGCACTGTGAATATGAGAGTAGCTGGCCAGCAGATTTCCCGTTTGAATGCCATCCCAGCCATTGGTGATCCCCGTGCCCCTCTCCAGCCGGATGGCATACTGCACATCTGCCCCCTGGTCGATCTGCATCTCTGAATGGTGAAACTCATGGCCCATGATATACTCGCCCTCCTCCCCCAGGATCGAGTCTCTCGCCAGATGGCCGTGCACATAACTGACTATTCGCTTGCTTCCTCTTTTTGCCCTTCCAGGAATCAGGCCCGCCATCTGATTAGACTCGCCATCCCACTCGATCTCCTCACTCAGGTACAGCATCCCCCCGCACTCCCCAAAGATGGGAATATCCCTTTGGTGCGCCCTCTGCAATGAATGCAGGAAGCTTTTGTTCTCGGAGAGCTCGCGAGCATAGATCTCTGGATAGCCTCCACCGATGTAGATCCCATCCACATCGGGCAGAGAGCGGTCATGCACCGGGCTGAAGGGAACGACCCTTGCTCCTGCCAGCTCCATCAGCTCCAGGTTGTCCCGGTAATAGAAGTTGAAGGCCTCATCCTGGGCCACTCCTATGGAAAGGCCCTGTCCGGAATCGTTTTTCAGGTAGAGCTCCGGCTCGATCTCGGGAAGGGGCTCAGCCTCTCGAGCTATCTCCTGTATTCTATCCAGGGCCAGCCCCTCCTCTACAATCTGCCTGATCCTGTCCACCCTCTCCTTGAAGCCCTCATGGCGGGTCTTCCCCTCCAGCACCGGCACCAACCCCATATGGCGCATGGCCAGGTACATCTCCTCATTGCGCCGGATGGTGCCCACCACCTCCACCTTTGCATAGCGCTCGATCTCTTTTATCGCCTTATCAGCATGCCTGGCCGAGCCCACCTTGTTCAGTATCACCCCCCGGAGATTGACGGCAGGATCGTAGTCCATGTACCCCTTCACCAGAGCAGCACAACTGCGGGTTATGCTGCGTGCATCCACCACAAGGATGACCGGCATTTGCAGCATCTTGGCGATCTGGGCGGTCGAGCCCAGATCCCCATCATATCCCTCATAAAGCCCCCGCACTCCCTCGATCACAGCCACATCTGCCCCCTGAGCAGCATGGGCATAGATCTCGCGGACGGCAGCCTCCTTCATCAGATAGCCATCCAGGTTGCGGCAGCTTCTGCCGGTGATCCAGGTATGATAGCTGGGATCGATGTAGTCCATGGCCACCTTGAATGGCTGAACCTCCAGACCCCTGCCTCGCAGGGCAGAGAGAAGCCCCGCCACTATGGTCGTCTTGCCGCTGGAGCTTCTATCCCCTGCCAAGAGGATGCGCGGACAGTCTGCCCTCATTTCCATCCTCACCGAAAGCCCCTCTCCTTCCCCCTCACTCCTCTGACCCCAGATCTCTAGATAGCTCCATCAGCCTCTCATCGCTTAGCGGCTCTGGGATCTTGGCCTCTCCCCCGGACATGATCTCCCTTGCCAGGGCCCGGTAGACATCAGCCATCCTCGATTCGGGCGCTCCCTCGATCACAGTCACTGCCCTCCTCTCGCACTGCTGCACTATTGGATCCTTGGGAATGAAGGCCACCATCCGGCTGTTCAATTCGCGGGCGAACTGAGCCACTATCTCTCCCTCCCTCTCCCCCGTCGACTCGCGGGAGTTGCAGATCACTCCGGCCAGAGGGGTGTTCAATCTTCTGAGGCCTTTACTGATATTGTTCCCAGCATATAGGGGCATGTACTCGCCAGAGGTTATGATATAGGCCTGGCTCACCAGCCCTTTCCTGATGGGAGCAGAGAATCCCCCGCAGACGATGTCCCCTGGCACATCATAGAGCACCAGGTCCACCTGCTCCATCGCTTTTGATACCTTGCGCAGAAAATCGATGGCAACGATTATGCCCCGTCCTGCGCATCCCACGCCTGGCTCGGGGCCTCCTACCTCAATGCACTTGACCCCCTTGTAGCCTTCATGGAGCACATCCTCCTCTTTGATCTCCCCTCCTTTGAGGATGAGGTCCATCATCGTGGGGATTCTCCTGCCCACGAGGGTGATGCTCGAATCGCTCTTCGGATCACAGCCCACAATCAGGACTTTGTGGCCTTCCTCGGCACAGGCGGCGGCGATGTTCGAGGCCGTGCACGACTTGCCGATACCGCCTTTGCCATATATCGCAACGTGTTTAATAGATGACATCTAACTCCGCTACACTCATGGTCTGCCCTAGGATATACAGCTTATCCAGGTATCCAAGCATAGCCTGTCATGGTACAGTCGATCAAGGTATAGTCTATCGTGGGATATTCTATCATAGCATAACCTATCATAGCATACCCAGCTCATCTGGGCATTATTCGAGTATGCATATCCATCATGGATCAATAAAGAGGTGAATGTTGATAATCAGAATCGTTCTGGTGATGGCATTGACCATCACTGTTATGCATCTGGGGCTTCTCTCCGGGGCAATTGCACAGGATGCAATAGAGGTGGCCACAGTCCGGGGCCACCTCGCCGATGGCAACGCCATCTGGAGGGCGGATGACTTCGGCTGGTTCTACTACGATCTGGATGAGAACTCCGGGGGAGAAGAACTGCTGATAAAAGATCTGGAGGGAAGAAGGGCAAAGAAGGGCAGCATAATCTACTCCTCCCGTACATGGTCAAAGCAGTTTGAGTACGCCCCCTGGGGGAGCTACGGGGTGGTAGGCCTCATGGGAAAACCCTATCTGGCCAGCTATCCCGAGAGCTCTTTTACAGAAGAGGTCAGCTCATTGGCCAGAGGAGAGCTGCGAGAGATACTCAGAGATGAGGATGAAGAGTACACCCTGACCTCCAATGATACCCTTCCTCTCGCTCAGGGCTACTCTCTGCTCGCTGCCGGGGCCTCGAAGAAGAACGGAGTGGTGAACTTCATCCTCCTGAAGGATGGAAAGCCCGTCTACGGATCTGTGGTGAGCATCGGCGACACCTTCGTCTATAAGGTAAACGATGTCCCGGTGATTCTGGCGCATCTGGCCAACTCCATGAGAAGCGATGATGGGGGATTCGTCTCAGTGGACGGTGTCTTCCAGATAAGCGACAGCCCGATTGCCAAGCTCGTCGAGGGAGGAGTCCTGGGCATCATGAAGCTGGATGATCTCTCAGAGGATGGGATTGAGTTCAGAAATGACATCGAACTGAACCTCAAAAGAAACAGCAGTATCCACCTGATTCCCTCTCTCCCGCTGATTATCCTTGATCAACCAGAGCTGATCTACTATCCACTGGGCATAATCGACGATTATGGGGTTCATGAGATAAGAGGTCCAACATTCAGCGACACCTTTTTCCCTGTGGAGGTAGCGGGTTATGACTCAACTGCCCTGGCCAGATGGAATGCCGCGAACTACAGCGGTTTCTTCTTTAATCCAAAAGATATGCTGGGAAATGAGGCCCTGGTTTTATACTCTGTCGACGGTCGGACGGCCTCTCCTCCTGTTAATCCGGTCATCTTCGAGGAAAACAATACCTTTTTTCAAAAAGGTTTTCAATACACAACGATGTTGGAACCCAAGGAATTTGATTTCGAGCCCTGGGGAGAATACTATGTGATTAATTTCTTAGGTGTGCAGTGGTTTGCTGGATACGATAGCAGTGGAACCGGCACAAAGGCAAAGAAAAGCCTGCTGGAGCAGGAGTATCTGGGGAAGGTTCTCTGGGATACAAAGCTGCAAGGACGGACATTCGCCGGCAACTACACCCTCCAGGAGGGATATGAGATTCGCATTCATGATGTGAGCAATGACAGCATATTTCTTGAGCTTTCAAAGGACGGAAGGTTCATAGAGAGCTCAGTGGTCAAACCCAACTCCACATATATCTATAAGAAGGATCTGGGTGATGTGGATGATCTGCCGGTGTTGATGGTTCATGTCGAAAATGTATTCACCAATGAGACGAAGGGCTTTGCCACCATCGATGCCATCTTCCAGATATCTGATCAATATCTGATTCCAGTGGAAAGAGGCGATGTAATTGGCAAGATGCGGATTGCCAAGATCTATCCCTTTGGCATAATCATGGTCAATGATGAATACATCCATCTGAACCGTGGTTCCAAGACCCACATTGCCCCGATGATGAACATCCGGGTGGCGGACAACGATACACTGCGATACTATCTCTATAACGAGCAGTATGTTGTTCCAGCTCCAGGTGCTCCATTGATAAGCATCCCAGATAATATAACCTCGAACGCTCCCGTCAATATCTCCATGTTCGAGCAGGCGGCGGAGATAAGACGGGTTGATGTGGAGATTGTGGACTCCTCAAACCGAACGGTGTTTTCCAGGGATATCACAAATCTCGGCCGGGGGTCGGGTGAGTTCTGGCTCTTTGAGTGGACCTGGAATGCCACCGTCCTTCGTCTCAGTGATGACAACAGCCAGATCATGGATATGGGGGATAATCTGGTACCAGCATTGCTGCGTTTGAACCAATCCTCTCCCGAAGAGCAGGTGGGGGTGTACTTCAACTCGACAGGGAGGATCGGCAGGATACTGGACAGCAACTCCATCTATTATGTATCCAGGAGCGAGTATCAGAAGCTGAAGGTCGCCTCGGATTATGATACAATGATCGCCAATGATACCCTCAGGAGGCAGTTTATAAAGATTGAGCCAGGGGTCAGCACTCTGCGCTTCCAGGACATTGTAAATGGCAGATTGAACCCCAGCAACGAGAATCATACCTTGCAGGGGACGATTGCCTCTCTTGAGCCCCATGCAAGGGAAGTTGGAGCTGATCCCGGACGGTATGAGCTAAGGGCGAGGATAGAGAATGCTGTCAATGCCATGCTGGCGACGGGAGAGTACTTCAATGTCACTCCCGCTCCCATGCGCGACATATATCTGGGTTCGGCAGAGGCCCTGCCCGGCGAGACCGTCTCCATTCCAGTGGAGGTCCCATCTTCCGGAATGGAAAGAGCGATCGATTTGAGATATGATTCCACCATTGCTCAGGCTCTTGATATATCTGGCAATTGCAGCCCCACCTGGCAGCTTGATGGGGCACAGCTTGATGGGGTGCAGCTTGATCAAGGGCAGCTTGGGAGGGGCGAGGGAAGGATCAAGATCAACTTCCCTGCCAACTGCAGCAAGGCGGAATTGAGCTTCAGAACGATTGGAGCAAATTCGAGCGTCAACATCAATGCAACTGGATGGAGTGGCTTTGAGCCGGAGGATATCACCAATGGCACCATAACCGTACTTCCCCTAAAGAGCACTGCAGATGAGACAAAGAAGGGCAATGCCCCAGGTTATGCCGTATCTCTTATCACAGTGTCCCTTGCCCTTGTACTCCATCTGAGGCGGAGGGGCTAGGCAAGGGCAGTGGGGCAGGCCCTCTTGATTTCTGATTATTTCATTTGCTCTTTGGCCTTTTATTTTCCGGAGTCTTTCAGGGCCCTCTTAATCGCTCTGCCCAGAGCAATGCTCATGCCCTCGATCTTGCTGCTATCATCCCCGTCATCAGCTCTCACTATCAGAGTGAACCCACCACTGTAGGCCAGGGCACGGAGGAAGTGGCTGAGGTTCTCCAGGGCCATGCCCCCAAAGCTCTCGCTCTCAAGGCTGAACTCCCCCCGGTATCCGGGCTCTCCGAAGCGCACTGCTGCCGCCGCCAGGGCCTGGCCCGAGGGCACAGTTGAACTCCCAATACCGCTTTTTATCGTCTGGGCGATTGCCCTTCCCAGGGTTATCCCCGTATCCTCAATGGTGTGATGGTCTCCGGTCTCAAAATCTCCTCTGGCCCTGATCTTCAGATCGAAGGATGCCCCTTTTCCCATATTGGTCAAGATCATATCCAAGAGCTCAATCCCCGTCCTGATATCAATGCGACCCGAACCCTCAGTCTCCAAGGCTACATCGATGCAGGTCTCCTTTGTCTCTCTTCTGTTCAGCTGTAGCATGATATGCCATTACCTTCGTTGAAACTTTTAAGCTCATCGATCCGGAAAAGGGATATATATCTTTTTAATTTAAATGGATTTGATTCTGTGGCTCGCCCTCAATCTCTCTTTGTGCTCCAATCTTCATCCATCCCATCTTCATCCATCCTATCTTCATCCATCCTATCTTCATCCATCCTATCTGCGCACCTTGCTCTCTCCGAAGGGCTTATCTACCTTTGAGCCAACCCAATTATTTCAAAGATCATAATTCAAAGGGATATCATCATGATTTCTAAAGAGGAGATTTCGGAGATACTGAAGGGATACGATAAGAAAAATATCACTATAGCCACCATCTGCTCGCACAGCAGCCTGCAAATCTTTCATGGCGCCCGTCAGGAAGGATTCAAGACCCTGGGCATCTGCATCGGCCAGCCACCCCGATTCTATGATGCCTTCCCCTTAGCCAAGCCTGACAGGTTCGCCTGCATTGAGAGCTATAAGGCCCTGCTGGACTATGCTGATGATCTTGTCGCAGAGAACGCCATTGTAATCCCTCATGGATCACTGGTCGAATATCTGGGGATTGAACACTTCGAGTCCCTGGCAGTGCCCACATTCGGCAACCGTCGCGTCCTGGCCTGGGAGAGCGACAGGGAGATGGAAAGGGAGTGGATGCTGAGGGCGGGAGTCAATGTGCCCATGCGATTTGAGAAGGCAGATGATATCGACCGCCCGGTGATGGTCAAGTATCATGGAGCCAAAGGGGGGCGGGGGTTTTTCATAGCCAAGACCAAAGAAGAGCTGCAGAGCAAGATGAGCAGCCAGGATAAGTACACCATCCAGGAGTTCATCCTGGGCACCAGATACTATATCCATTTCTTCTACTCGCCCATTAAGCAGGAGGGATACAGGCTGAGCAAGGGGTCACTGGAGATGCTGGGCATAGACCGGAGGGTGGAGTCGAATGCCGATGAGATATTCCGCATCGGCAGCATGAAAGAGCTGGCCGAGGCGGGCATCTATCCCAGCTTTGTGGTCACCGGCAATCTGCCCTTAGTGCTTCGCGAGTCGCTTCTCCCCAGAGCCTTTGAGCTGGGGGAGCGGGTGGTGGAGACCAGCCTCGACCTCTTCGGGGGAATGATCGGCGCCTTCAGCCTGGAGACCATAGTGACCGATGAGCTGGAGTTCAAGGTCTTTGAGATATCAGCCAGGATAGTCGCTGGAACCAATCTCTATATCAACGGCTCTCCTTACTCCGATTTGGTTGAGCCGGAGCTCTCCAATGGCAGGCGCATTGCTCAGGAGATAAAACAGGCGAATGAGCTGGGTCTGCTGGATGAGATCGTGAGCTAGAAGGCCAAAGCGGCCTGCAGCCCCCCAGCGAATAGCACTGCAAAGAGAACTGTAAAAGAAATTATGAAGAGAACGTGAAGGAGCTGTGAAGGAGCTTTGAAGGAAATTATAAATGGAGCTGGGAGGAGAATTGCGAGGGCGTTATCCGACCCAGAAGGCTTATCTTTTCCCGGCTTCACAGAGGGCCGTTATGTCAGAACCGATAAAAACCTTCCACGAATCCACTGATCTGCAATGCAGCTTTCTGGAGAAGCTGCTGCATCTGGATATGCCCAGCGTGGCAGATTTCTCCGAGTCCATGGTGGACTTCCTCCAGCCTTCACCAGAGAACAAATTCGTCTACGGCCTTGCGGCGGGACGGTCAGCTCTTGCCCTTTACAGCTTCATGCAGCTCATCCAGAACCATTTTGAGAACGTTTTTCCCTTCACCCTGGAGGACCCTGTTCAGAGGCACTACCGCAGGGGGATGAACCTGGGCATTGCCATATCAGGCTCTGGGGAGACACAATCGGTTAACAAATATATAAGCGATTTTATCACTCGCGGCGGGGACATCAAGCTCATCACCGCCAATGAAAGAGGAACCGCCTACAAGATGGTGAGCGAATATGAGAGAGGGGAGGTCTTGGTGATCAAGGCCAGGACGAAGCATGCTACAGAGAAGGATACGCGTTCCAGGCTATCCCCTCTGGGCACGGAGTTCGAGCTGGAGGTTCTGGCCTTCTTGAATGCCCTTTTCGCAGATATTCAATGCCGGCTCAAGGGTATCTGCGATACAAGCTGCCCGGAGTATCAATCCATAATCATGGATCTGATAGAGAATGCCAGGCTCATCTCCGGCATGGACCCCCAGCATCTGGAGGAGTGGCTGATCAGGCTCCTGCCCCGCAGCGGAAGATATATCATCGGCGGAGTGGGCAGATCGGGGCTGGTGGCGAGGGCCTTTGAGATGAGGTTCACCCATCTCAATAAGATCAGCTATTGGGAGAGGGATTTCAATACCCCCAGCTTTCAGATAGGGGATGTCTACATACCAATTACCGGAACCGGCAACACCTATGAGACTCTGAAGGGGACGAATATGGCCCTGGCAAAGGGAGCTGATGTCATGCCTATAACTGCCAATCCCTCATCCCGCCTGGCCTCCATCCTGAACGATTGCAAAAGAGGCAGGGATATCGCTGTGGTGCCAGTGAAGGAGGAATACCAAAACCTCTTCAGCGGCGACTCCTCCTCTACCACCTGGCTTATGTCAGACTATACCAAGTTCAGGTATCCCATCTTTGAGATCAATGCCTCAATATTCACCAACAGCGTAGTGGCAGTGGGGGCGGAGTTCCTGGGCATAGTAGAGGCTGGCATGAGGCGGATGCACGTTTGAGCGGCAGGGGATAGCTCTCCCGATATACCTCCTCCAAGATGCTGTGATAGATAGCTGTGATTTGATGACCAGGATAATAGCTCTCTCTGATACCCACCTGATGAATGATGACCGCCTCCCTGTGGCGGTGGTGGCACTGGCAAGGAGGGCGGACATCATCCTTCATGCCGGAGACTTCGTCTCCCTTCAGGCCTACTCTGACCTGAAGAGTCTAGGCAGGCTGGTGGCAGTGAGGGGAGACTCAGACTCGCCCCAGCTCAAGAGCCTCCTGCTGGAGAGGGAGGTGCTGGATGTGGAGGGGGTGAGGATCGGCCTTGTTCACAGGGCCTCACACAGCTCCGATCTGCTTGGGGCGGAGATGATGGCCAGGGAGATGGATTGCGATGTCCTGGTATTCGGACATATCCACCGCCCCATCATAGAGAGGGGCAATAGGCTCCTCATCTCTCCTGGCAGCATCACTCTTCCCCGGATGTCTGCTCCCTCGCTGGCTGAGATTGAGATCGAAGAAGGCAGGGTGCAGGGCAGGATCATTCCCATCGGAAGCCCGGTCTGCAATTATCTGAGGTATGCTGAGGAGCTGGGAAAAAGGAGGGCTGAAGAATGAATATCTTCAGGCTTCTATGATTATAAAATCATCCAGACTGAGCACAAACCAGACGCCATCCTTTCCATGACCCTTGAGGTCTCCGGGG
Organism: Methanothrix sp.; assembly: GCF_016706325.1. Classification (NCBI taxonomy): domain Archaea; kingdom Methanobacteriati; phylum Methanobacteriota; class Methanomicrobia; order Methanotrichales; family Methanotrichaceae; genus Methanothrix; species Methanothrix sp. The sequence goes on from NZ_JADJJX010000003.1 coordinate 35,794, forward strand.
GCGGAATCCTCATGATAAAGGTACAGAGGCCATCCCTTGTAGGCGGTCTGATTCAACCCATCCTTCCTTATGGCAGGAGCGAAGTCTGAGGGGTTCAAAGATTCTGGCAGGGTGATATTTTCGGCATAGAAGACAGGCCAAAACTCAAGGCATTCATCATAACAGCTGCTGCTGCCATCTCCTGGATCGCCTATGAAGTAGTAAAGGGTAAATCCCGTCTGATTTACCATATACAATCCCAGGCTCTCGTTGCTGCTCAGATCTATTGTATACGCTCCTTTCTCTTCTGCTGCAGTTGCGAGGCTGGCCAGGATGGAAATGGCCAAAAGCAAGATGCTAATTCTTGATATCAAATGCAATAGAATCACCTTTGTGGTTTTTATCATGCTGATGCTTAAAACTTTCGATGGCATAAAGGTCAATTTCCTTCATCTGTTTACCTTTGCACTTGAATAAAATATTATGAAAATGTTTTTTAAAAATTGATCTATTCTGGTCAAAAAGTACTTAAACTTCTGGCTGCTTATCTTTATTTTGAAGGATGTAGAGTCAGATGCCCACCTGCGAACATAAGCTATCTGGCAGCAAAGAGAAGATCTGGCTGCCGTACTATTTCGAGGGAAGAGAACGGGGACTCAAGCCCCACTCCTACTGCACCAAATGCGGACTGATCAAAAATCTATCCTCTGAAAGGCCGCGAAGCATAGGATATTTTATGAACCTGATTGCAGATTTAGGCCAGCGCCATAAGATCGCTAAGACGCAGGTCAGGCTCATAGCTTTGGAGATGGAACGGCTCAATATGGATGACAGTTTTGGAATGGACCGGCAGCAGCAAGAGGACCTTTTTGTGGATATTACAGTGAAGATCCTCAATCTTCCACCCAGGGCAGTTTCGGAATTATTGATATAAATATACAATTTAGATAATCTATGCAGTGCATGGAAAAAAACATAATGTATAATCCTGACCGACATCCTTATAGCTTGAACTTGCTACATGCTATCACGTGCCACAAAAAGCCCTTGCCATTCTAAGGGCTGATTGGGCAACCAGAAGAACCAGACGGAGATATGATTCACTGCATTGATCTGCGGCGTGTAGAGATATGCTGCAGCAATGGGGTTGGTGTTAAGCATGCTCGGCATTGAGGATCCTTGGATCTGGGGCGTCTATATTCTCTGTATACTAAGCACACTCTTATGCGTGATTTACGGCATTGTCAACTGGAATCGAGGCAGTGAGCTTGAGGCACAGGAGATCTTAGAGGAGGCTGCCTGGGAATCGAGAGAGGAGGAGATGGAGGAGAAAGAGCTGGGGTTGTGATAAGGATGAATCTACTTCTATTCAATGTCATCATATTGATATACCTTCTGATCACTCTTTATCTCGGCTATCGGGGATGGAAGGGTACTAAAGACACAGAGGGCTACCTTGTAGCAGGCAGGAAGGCCCATCCTTATATCATGGCCATGAGCTATGGCGCGACATTTATCAGCACCTCGGCCATAGTGGGATTTGGCGGAAATGCAGGGCTTTTCGGTATGGGTCTGCTCTGGCTTACATTCTTCAATATCTTTGTGGGAATATTCATAGCCTTTGTCTTCTACGGCAAAAGAACCAGAAGGATGGGGCATAACCTCAATGCCATGACCTTCCCTGAGCTGCTCGGGAGGAGATTCGACAGCAAATTCATCCAGTACTTCAGCGGCCTGGTGATCTTTCTTGGAATGCCCCTTTATGCCTCAGTGGTCCTGATAGGGGCAGCAAGATTCATGGAGACCACTCTGGCCATAGACTTCGATGTGGCATTGCTGATATACTCAGTTATAATCGCTGCTTATGTTGTCTGGGGAGGGCTTCGGGGGGTCATGTACACCGATGCCTTTCAGGGCACCATCATGTTCATCGGCATGGCCTTCCTCCTGTTGATGACCTACTCCCATCTGGGAGGAATAGCCATCTCCCACCAGTCCCTCACAGACATGGCCCATCTCGTTCCCGGCAATCTCGCTCAGATGGGGCATAAAGGCTGGACAGAGATGCCCATCTCCGGCAGCAGTTGGTGGTGGACGCTGGTCTCCACCATAGTCTTAGGGGTGGGAATAGGAGTCCTGGCCATGCCACAGCTTGCTGTTCGGTTCATGACTGTCAAGTCCGGCCGGGAGCTTAACCGGGGGGTTCTGATTGGAGGGATATTCATCCTCTTTATGACCGGGGTCGCCTTCACAGTGGGGGCCCTCTCCAATGTCTTCTTCCTCCAGACCCAGGGCGATATAGCCATCAAGGTTGCCGGCGGGAATGCCGATAGCATAATACCCGTCTATATCAATGCGGCGATGCCGGAGTGGTTCGTCTATATCTTCATGCTCACCCTCCTGGCAGCAGCGATGTCCACCTCCAGCTCGCAGTTCCATACCCAGGGAAGTGCCATTGGCAGGGATGTATATGAGACGATAAGCCAGAAGAGAGGGGGCAGCTCCATCATGGTCACCAGGGCAGGCATAATTCTGGCCATGGTGATCGCTGTCACACTCGGTTATGTCCTTCCAGACAATATAATCGCCCGGGGCACTGCAATCTTTTTCGGCCTGTGCGCATCTGCATTCCTTCCCATGTATACCACTGCTCTGTACTGGAAGAGGGCCACTAAAGCAGGAGCTATCGCCGGCCTGTTGACAGGAACATTTGTAACCGTATTATGGTATCTGTTCATCCACAAAGCAGAGGCAGTGCCACTGGGAATAAGCAAAATGCTCCTGGGCCGGGACCTGCTGGTGGCGGATATGCCCTGGCCAGTGGTGGATCCGATTATGGTTGCCCTGCCACTGGCGGCACTTGTCACAGTTGTGGTGAGCCTGATCACAAAGAGAATGGACAGAGGACACCTGGAGGATTGTTTCCGGGGGCTGAAATAGGCAGGCTCTGGCCGTTCTCGCTCTCCACTCTTTCTCTTATTTTTCCTTTTTCGCCCGCCTAAACCAGGGCCTCTTCCAGCGGTCTTCTGGGGGTCGGCTCTCTGGTGCCATCCTTCAGGCAGAAGATATGGAGGATCAATCCATCTGCTGCTCTGTCCTCCCCGGTCTCCTCGCCCTCCCAGGCTTCCCCGGCCAGCAGGCCAGATGCCCTCGATTCTGTCTCCGTCCATTGCAGTGCCTGGCTCATCGGCTCCAGGCCAAGCCCATAGTGGCTGCTCAGTAAAGATATGCGTTCCAGGAGCCTGCCTGCTCTGACCTGGGATTCTCGATCATACCTTTTGCTGGCGATGATTCCCAGAAAGAGGGAGTTGTCAATGATCTCGGTGTCCGCCTCTATCCGGTCGGGAACGCTGTCCAAGAAGGCCATCTTTGCCTGAGCAATCTTGGCCTGAACTCCTGTCGGCCCCATGCCTCCCCGCGAGAGCCAGTGGCCCAGCTCGCTCTTGAAGGTGATATTGGAGTATAGCGCCCTGTCGGCAACCTCAGTCAGGCTCAAGAGCCTCTCCTTGGTCTTGAGGTCGTCCAGAAGGATGATGCTGATGTCCGGGTCGGTGTTGAGGGCTCTGATGGCAGCTGCAATCTCTTCAGTGCGTCTACTGATGCTTTCTTGCTCAATGGGGCTCTCAGTTCTCTTCTGGCTGGCGTTCATCCCGTCCGGGGTGATGGCAGAGAAGAGGCGGGGGTCTGCTGATGGCATGGCGCCGGGCTGCAATGAGACTCTGGCCACGATATCATTGGACTGAGAAGCATTCGATGCTGATGAGGCTGGTTTGGGGAAGTAGCTGATAGTGCTGCTGTAGCCGAAGTGGTCAGCAGCGATGATCAGATTCTCAATAGCTCCGCCAATGCTGGAATACATCTCCCTCTTATTGCTGTCAGCAGCCTTAAGCCACCTGGATTCATCAGCAAGAATCATGATCTCATCAGAGGAGATATCGAACCTCCAGGGCTGGGTGTTGTAGATGGACGGGGCCAGTATAGCATAATTGAGCAGGAAGGCCATCCTCTCCTCTGAGCTGCCGTTTTGAGGAAAATCGCTCTCCTTGACGCCCCAGGGGGCAAGGGATTCATTCGGCTGCCATATAATCCCTGGCACCAGCATTCCCACAACTAAAAATAGGCTTATCAATACAACTTTGCCAGCAGACGGTCCCATCTTCATGCCTCATCGAGCTTAATCTTAAAAAAGAGCATTTGGCGCCAGGGAAATATAACCTGCGGTAGGAGGGTATGCGATCGCAGACTACAATCGCATCGATATCTCATCGACATCCCATAGATATCTCATCGACATCCCATAGATATCTCATCGACATCCCATAGATATCTCATCGACATCCCTAGATATGTTCTCATAAGTTGCTTTCTGTGCCCCATATGGCCGATATTCCATCCTCATACTGTCTGGAGGGCATTGGGTATGCGCCGCTCGGCTGAAATCAGTTCTATGCTCTTATGCAGATCATATTCCAGCTCACAGCTCTCTATCACAGATATCTTTCGATCTATCTCCTCAGCCTCAGCCATGCACTGCTCCAGTTGCTTTAGCAGTGCTGATTTGCGTTTAAGCAGAGCAGCCTTTTGGCGCGAGAGATCTTCCAGCACAGGCATCTTAATCATCCTCCGTCTGACACATACATTCAAAATTTATCATTATTAATTATTATGTATAAGCATAAAAACATTTCGGTCCTGTACTGGATTTGCATAGTCCAGGGTCATGCAGTCTCGGGTCATACAGTTCAGTATCGTGCAGTCTATGGTTATACAGTTCAGTATCGTGCAGCCTATGGTCATACAGTTCAGTATCGTGCAGTCAAGGCTCACGCAGTCCAGGATCATGCAGTCAAGGCTCATACATTTCAGAATCGTGAATGTGTAGCCTCTTTGTCTCAGAATAAAGGCCAAACTATATCTGAATTGGAGGACTTATATCATATGAGGCTAAGGAGATGGAACATCCCGACAAGTATAGTGCAGTTAACCTGCTGCCCGATCTCAATCTCGATACAGAGAAATGGAACCGGATACCTGAGGAGCAGGCCATTGTATCAACTGTAAAGGCGATCGAGGGGCGAGGGATAGAGGTTATAAGATCGCAGGATGGCAGCCAGGCGCTGGCCAGGATCAAGGAGCTGATTCCTCCCGGATCGGAGGTCATGAATGGCTCTTCGACCACCCTCATCGAGATAGGCTTCCAGGATCTCATGGATAGTGGCAAGCATGAATGGAAAAATCTGAAGCAGGTGGTAACTTCAGAGAATGATGCTCACAAGAGGGCCAACCTCAGGCGCAAGACCGTCACCTCCGATTACTTCCTCTCGGGAGTGAATGCCATAGCCATGACCGGAGAGCTGGTAGCCTGTGATGCTAGCGGAAGCAGAGTTGGTGCCTGGCCTTATGGTGCAGGAAGGCTGCTGCTGGTGGCAGGGGTGAATAAGATCGTCCCCACCCTAGAGGATGCCCTGCGCCGCATAAAGGAGTTCACCTTTCCCCTGGAGGATGTTCGCTCTCACAATGTCTATGGGGTTGCCAGCATGATTGGAAAGTGCGTCATCCTTGCCAATGAGTCCCAGCCTGGCCGGGTGACGCTTCTCTTAATAGATGGAAGCTATGGATATTGATCCTCGAAAAAAAATGATGCCCAACCATCGGCCCTTCTTTAAATATAAAAGGCAAAAGCTGCTTCGCGGCACTCCGGCTCAGGATGAACAGGAACGGCATATTGCAGAAGCGGCATATTGCAGAAGCAGCATATCGCTACTGGCCAGGGGAATCATGCTGCTGCTGCTCTCACTTCGTCGAGACTATCTTTATCACATCCCCGTCCTTCAGCTCGTGCTTCTCCCCCAGGCGCATCTTGCTCCGGGCATCGATGGCGAACAGAAAGCTCTCCCCGATGTCCGAGTGCACCCGGTAGGCGAGATCGCGGGCGGTGCTCCCCCGCTTCATCAGGAAGGCATCGGGCAGTATCACCCCTTTCCTGTCGGTGAATTTATTCTCATCCTCCACAGGATAAAGAACGATATAATCCAATAGATCGAATACCGCCCGGTTGATGCACTCCTGCACCCCGGTTCCGCCGTACTCCTTCATCAGAGCCCTGATCTTATCCAGGCCCGCCTTCTGTGCGGGATTGAGCTCTCCTTTGACCTGGAAATCAGGATCTCCAGGCCGGTAACTGATCAGGCCCGCCTTCTCTGCCATCCGCAAAGCGATCTCCGCTGCCCCGCTGACCGGTATCACCATCTCATCCTTCAGCGCCAGCAGCCTCTTCACGTTCTCGGGTGGAGCGAGATCGATCTTATTAGCGGCCAGGATCATGGGCTTGCTGTACTTTCGCAGCAGTGTGGCGAAGGCCTTCACATCCTCAGCATTCCAGCTTCCCAGATCCTTTTTCATCTCCGCCAGGGCGCGGCGAATGTGGCTGTCTGATACCCCCGCCCCCGCCATCTGCTCGATCAGGACCTGATCCGGTTTTCCTCCCAGGGCGCGGAAGTTCCTCATCAATTTCTCCCAGTTTCTGTTGAGGATGCCATTGAGCCACATGCCGATCTCGTGCTCCAAAAATCTCACATCGGATACGGGATCGTAGTTCCCCGTCCCCACAGGGTTTCCTTCGGCATCGGTGCCGCCGGAGGCATCCAGGACATGAATCACCGCCTCCGCCACCCGCAGGGCATCAAGGAACTCATTGCCCAGCCCCTTGCCCAGGTGAGCATCAGGCACCAGGCCGGCAACATCGATCAGCTCAATGGCGATGAAGCGCACCCCGTCATTGCATCTACCGCAGCCCTTCTCAATGCCCAGGTCCCGGCAGGCACAGGGGACGCGAACATAGGAGACGCCGTGATTAGCATCGATGGTGGTGAACGGGTAGTTGGCGATATCCACCTCTACCAGGGTTGCAGCCTTGAAAAAGGTGGATTTGCCAGAGTTCGGCTTTCCAGCCAGCCCGACAGAGAGCATATCAGGTCAACTTTCCTTGCTCATCCGGCGTTCAGCGGCTGATGCCAGTGGCGTTCATCTCTGCTGACCTGCTCAGAAACCGGCTCTCCTTCTCCTTCGCCAGCCTGCTAGCCAGGGCCAGACCCTTCTCAGATACGCGCTTCTCCTGCAGAGCACCTGCCGCCAGGGCGCCGGTGTAGAGCCTCTCCCCCTTATCGGTGCGGAAAAGAACAGTCGACCAGCCTTCACTGGATCCCACGCTGCCCACGGATATGTCTGCCAGCTCGCTGGCAAAGTCAAAGCAGGGCCCGCATCCCTTGAAGGCATACTCCTCGGTCTCCTCCAGCTTCACCTCACTGATCTTGCCCTGCTTGTCGATCACCCGGAGCATGCCCTTCTTGATCTCAAACCGGGCCACATCCCTGGGATCAAGGCCGAACCTGCCCTTCACCAGGCCATCCATGAGCAGATCATAGTCGAAGTTCTCATAGCAGAAGAGGCCGATGAGCAGGGCTATCTTATCCTGACCGAACTGGTAAGGCTCGTCGAGGAGCTGAACCTTTCTCAATCCCTGGATCTGACAGGGGGTACCTACAAAGGCGATCTTCTCGCAGCCCATCTCCAGGGCCTCAGCCAGGGCATTGACGCTGTTGTTTATGGTATACTTGGTGCCAGCGGCGGACCTGATCTCCTCGGCGGTGGTGGCAACCCGGGCTGTTGTCCTCCATTCATCATCCTTGTCGGTCACAATGGCGCAGTCGATCATCCCCGACTCCAGCGCCCAGACGAGCAGGGCAGTGGCCACGCCACCGTCCTGTGCCAGACCCTCGCGGGAGATGGCCTGAGCAGAGACGGCTTTCCTGTATATGCCCAGCATCTCCTCCGGTCTCCTGGTCCTGCCGAATAACTTGGACTCCATGTAGCCCATATCCAGGAAGCTTCTGGGGCAGTAGGTGAAGCACAGGCCGCAATGGGGATCGTACATCACCAGCTCTGGCCTGTCCTCCACATGCTCAATCCTGGGACAGAGGGCCTCACAGGTGCCACAGCGACTGCATATATCCGATTTTATGACCTTATACTCCAGCTCCCCGAAACCATATTCCAGGTAAGTGGGCTCTGCAATCTTCTCCTTAGCAGCCATGATCATGATCTCCAAAAGTTAGGTGCGTGAATAACCTCCCGACCTAAAGCTTTTATGGTTCGAATGAGCTCTGCTCGCAGATGATCCTGGGACTGGATATCGGCGGAGCGAACACCAAGGCGGCGAGTGCTGACGGCAAATACGCCCAGAGCGTCTATCTTCCCCTCTGGAGGAGGTCGCCCCTGGAGAAGATTTTGAAGAGGATCAATGCAGAGCAGAAGCCGCAGGCTGTGGCGGTGGTCATCACCGGAGAGCTGGCGGACTGCTTCTCCTCCAAGAGGGAGGGGCTGGAGAGCATCATGGCCACAGTCCGCCGGGCCTTCTCCTCACCGGCATCCTCCTGCCCGGTCTATTTCTGGGGCTATAGCGGGTTTAGGGGAAGAGATATAGAAGAGCCGACCGATCAGGCCGATATCCTGGATGTCGCTGCCGCCAACTGGTCAGCATCGGCAGAGCTTCTGGCGCGCGAGCTGGGCGACTGCCTCTTTGTGGATATGGGCAGCACCACCACCGACCTGATCCCCATTGTAGCCAGGCCCCTGGCGGCAAAGACCGATTTTCTCCGCCTTTCCCGGGGAGAGCTGGTCTATATGGGGCTCTTGCGCACCAATCTCAATTCCATCCTCCCCCTGGCCAGGATCAGAGGGCAGCAGGTGCCTGTAGCCCCGGAGCTTTTCGCCATAATCGCCGATGCTCATCTCGCTTCAGGGCATATAGATCCGGATCGGTACACCTGCGACACCCCGGATGGGACGGATGTGAGCCGCATCTCATCCCTGCGCCGGCTGGCGCGCTCGGTCTGTGCCGATCTGGAGGAGATCGGAGAGAGGGGAGCCCTGGCCATAGCAGAGCAGGCCTGCATAGAGCAGAAGAACAGGCTCATAGCAGCCATTGAGAGGCAGGCAGAGCTGCACCGCCTGGAAAGGGTAGCAGCAGCGGGGATAGGTGAGGAGTTGATCGCCGAGGCGGCAACGAGACTGGGGCTGGACTGCATCCCCCTCTCAGAATTGTATGGCAGCAGGATCTCGGATCTCTTTCCCGCTTATGCTGCAGCGAGGCTGCTGGAGACGGATCCGGTCTATCTTCAATGATGTTCCGTTCCGCCTCGACCCCCCCCGACCATTAACTAGTTATAAAAATGCAGTGATCAGCCTTCAGGGATTGAAAATGCCGAAGATAGCGATAATCTATGCCAGCCAGTCTGGAAAGACAAAGAAGATGGCAGAGGCGATTGCCAGTGGGGCGAAGAGCGTTGCGGGCGTCGATGTAGTGGCAAAGCCCGTCTTCCAGGCAAAGGCCGATGATGTCCAGGATGCCGATGCTGTCATACTGGGCGGCTCGACCTATAACAGCAAGCTCATCAGGACCATGGATCCATTCCTGGCCCAACTGGAGAAGCTCGACCTGAAGGGCAAGGTGGGAGTGGCCTTCGGCTCGTATGGGTGGAGCGGAGAGGGGGTGCCCATCCTCATCGACCGGATGAAATCATTTGGCATGTCGGTGATCGAGCCTGGGACGACAGCAGTGCAGCTTCCCAGCAAAGAGGATCTGGAGAGGTGCACGGAGCTGGGAAAGACGGTAGCCAATGGCCTGCTGAACTGAATGGTTCCTCCATCCAGAGCAGCCCTTGGCGATGTCATTCCCATATCGTCTTTCCTGGCCATAACGGCCCCCCCTCCTCGCATGTCCGCACCACGGTTTTATCTTTTTTAGATGCACGCATGCGCCTTAAATACAGGTTGCCCCTCCAATCGAGATGAGAATACTTCGACGGCCAGGCTGCCACCAGAAGAGCCGGCATCCGTAAGGCCGGCGGGAACGGGACTGGCGGAATGAGGCTGATGGGAACAAGGCTGGAGAGAACGGGGCCGACGGGAACGGGACTGATGGGAACGAGGCTGATGGGAACTGGGCTGACGGGAACGAGGCTGACGGGAATGAGGCTCGCATTCAAGGGAGCCGCCCTCCTCTTTCTGCTGGTCAGCCTTACAGCTTGGGGCATGCCTGCCTCATTCTATCAGGCACTGGCCAGGATGGACACCTCATCTTACCTTTGCGTCAAGAACTATGATGCCGGGGCCAGTGTCACTGAATCGTACACGAACTTCGATCATCTGGAGAAGGAGACGGAGATCACCAGCCAGTCCTTTCATCCCTCAAATAGCAGTAATGATAGCAGCAGAGGTTATGCGACCCTCGATGCCTCGATAAGCTCCGCATTTACCGGCAGGGCTCACATTGCCTGGCAGTCCAGAGAGGTAAACCCCGGCCTCTACGGACGTCATGTGGCGTATGGATTGATGCAGGAGGATCTGATTGGCACCTGGAGCATGGAGAGGCTCATCCATCTGAGCAGCAACAATTCCCGTTTCACCCGGCAGGATTGGCTTGCTTGCAGCTAATTTCTGGTTCTCAGCCCTTTTCTGCGGATAAAACGGGGAATATTCAATTGAGCAATTGAGAAATGGAAATGGTGGCCTCAAGGGAGTTTGACCCTCTGCAGATTGATGTCCGCGCTCTCCCTCTTGATCCTGGCCAGCTTGACGATATCCTCTCGTTTTGCCTCTTTGCGGGCCAACTGCAGCCCATGCAGCAGCTCTTCGCCCTTTTTTGATCTGACTATCACTGTGGAGTATCCCTCCGGGCTTCCCACCGATCCTATGGAGATGTCGGCCAGCCTGGAGACCAGGTCGCCGCATAACCGGCAGCCTTCTCGAATATCATCCTCCAGCTCCCGGACGCTGCAGGAGTACTCCTCTTCACCTAAAGTGGCAATGAATCTTCCTTTTGCGATCTGAACTTTATTTGCATCTTCTATATCGATGCCTAAGAGCTCATTCATATGATCTTTCAATCTCCTGTAGTCAAAGCTCTCAAAGCAGAACAGGCCGAGGAGGAAAATCTCTGCATCCGGATATCTATCCTCAAGATAGCCTGATTGCTCCAGCCTCCTGACCACCCTGATCTGACAGGGGGTGCCGACCACGGCAATTCTCCTCTTCCCCTCCCCCAGAGCCTCAAGAAGGGGGGGCAGAACTGAGAGGCGCACATATTTCGTCCCCTTCGCCCTGACCACAGCATCGATATCATCTACTGCGACAGCCCTCCCTCCAAACCCCGCTCTCTCATATGCCACCACAGCCGAGTCTATCAGATCTTCTTTCAGGGCGCGGGAGAGAAGAGAGGTGGCAACCCCGCCATCCTGCCCCCTGATCTCCGCTCTGGCAGAGAAAATCTCGCTGCAGACCCCCAGGAGATCATCCCTCTCCCCTTTGAGATGCTCCTCCTCTATCCTCAGGCAATCATCAGCAGTGAGGGGGAAGATGTTTTTCTGCTCACTGATCGCACTGGTGGGGCAGACCATAGAGCAGGCACCGCAGGCGATGCAATCCTCGGACAGCTCCCCGTATGGGGCGTCCACATCCCTCTCAGTGCCCCGGTTCTGAAAGTTGATGGCGAATACACCCACCAGCTCTGCACAGACCCGACAGCACAGGCCGCAGAGAATGCATCTCTCAGCCTCTGGCAGGAATCTAGGTTCACGGATCCCGTATTCTCCTGCCAGCTTCTGGATCGATTCCTCTTTCGAGCATCTGGCAAAAAGAAGCTCCACTACCATCCGCCTGAGGTTCAGGACTGCAGGGGTGGCCGTCCTGACCACCAGCCCCTCTTCAACTGGATAGTTGCAGGCGGTGACGAATCTCTTTTTGCCCTCCTTTTCTATCTCCACAGTACAGAGCCTGCATGACCCAAAGGGCTCAAGCGCAGGGTGATGGCATAAGGTGGGAATATGGATTCCTGCCGATAGGGCCGCCTCGAGAATAGTGGCAGCGCCGTCCGTCTCTATCTGATGATCATCGATCCAGAGCCTCAACTTCCTCCACCTCAAAAGATCCTCGCCTGGGCTGATTCATGCCCGGCCCGGGGACTCTTTTACAATTGCTCTTACCTTCTTGGGGCAGATCTCAAAGCATATGCCGCATCGTATGCATTTGGACTGATCGATAACCTGGAACCCCTCCCCGGATTTATAGATCGCCCCCTGGGGGCAGTTCTCCTGGCATAGATCGCAGGCTATGCAGATCTCAGGGTCAATGGAATATTTGACAAGGGACTTGCAGGAGAGGGCAGGACATCTCCTCTCCTCGATGTGGGCATCATACTCCTCCCGGAAATGGCGAATGGTGCTGAGGACGGGATTGACTGCCGTTCGTCCCAGAGCGCAGAGGGATGCCTCTTTCATCAATTCTGCAATATCCTGCAGGGTCTGAATATCGCTCTTTTTCCCCTGGCCGGACTTGATGGCATCGAGTATCTCTCGCATCCTTTTCAGCCCCTCCCGGCAGGGCAGGCATTTGCCGCAGGACTCACTGCAGAGAAAGTCCACAAAGTAGCGGGCCAGGTCGACGGCACAGGTATCCTCATCGATGACTATGATGCTCCCCGAACCCATCATGGAGCCCAGGCGGGCCAGCTCATCGAAGTCCACGGGGGTATCCAGAGATTGAGCAGGGATGATGCCTCCAGACGGCCCACCGGTCTGCACCCCTTTGAGCCCCTTTTTGCCTGAAATTCCCCCGCCGATCTTGTATATGATATCGGCCAGGCTCATGCCCATGGGGACCTCGACCAGGCCGGTGTTATTTACCTTGCCCACCAAAGAGAATATCTTGGTCCCCTTGCTCCTCTCAGTTCCGATGGAGCGGAACCGTTCTGCCCCCTGATTGATTATCAAAGGCACATTGGCAAAGGTCTCAACATTGTTCAGGACAGTCGGCTGGCCCCAGAGCCCCTTCTCGGAGGTGTGCACATACTTTGGCCTGGGCTCGCCTACCCTTCCCTCCAGGGCATTCATCAGGGCAGTCGACTCCCCAGAGACAAAGGAGCCGGCCCCCCGGTGAATGGTCACATCAAAATCAAAGCCCGTGCCCAGGATATTCTCTCCCAGCAGGCCCCGCTCCCGTGCCTGGCAGAGGGCGAGGGCGGCATTCTCTACCGCCAGAGGGTATTCCATGCGCACATAGATAAAGCCGCTATGCGAACCAATGGCATAGGCGGCGATGATCAGCCCTTCCAGGACGCTGTGGGGGTTGCCCTCCATCAGCGCCCGGTCCATAAAGGCGCCCGGGTCTCCCTCATCACAGTTGACGATCACATATTTGAGCTCGCCCGGGGCCTTTCTAGCCGACTCCCATTTCCGGCCGGTGGGAAATCCGCCGCCGCCCCTGCCCCGGAGCTCTGATCTCTTCACCTCATCGATCACCTCATCCGGGCTCATCCCAAAGAGAACCCTGGCCAGGGCGCTGTAGCCGCCCAAAGCTAGGTAGTCATCAATATTTTTAGGATCTATTTTTATATTTTTGCCTATTAGATGTCTCATCTGATGCTTATAAAAAGGAATATCATTCTCAAGGACTGCCCTCTCTCCCGTCTCGGGGTCCCTGTAGAGCAGGCGATCGACCAGGTCCCCTTTGAGGATGGTCTTCTCTACTATCTCCGGAACATCTTCCTGATGAACCCCGATATAGTAGATGCCTTTGGGATAGATCACAACCAGGGTCCCCTTTTCACAAAAACCAGGACAGCCGGTCTCCTTGATCTCGACCTGATCTTCCAGATCCTTTTCCTGAATATAATCCTGAAAGGCCTTGACCACAGACCTGGCGCCCAGGGCCAAGCAGCCAGTTCCGGCACAGATCGCCACCAGGGGCTTTGCAGCGTCTCTCTTGGACTGGATTTCAGATCTGAGCTCTTGCAGCTGTTCGATTGATCTGAGCCTCACCATGCTTCTGCCCGCCCTGGTCCTCTCTGCATGCCGCCATCCTCGTTCAGTGCTGTATAGCTGCTGAATCTGTCAAGCCGATCCTCAATCGTACTTGCTCAGGATCCCTTCAACGTTATTCGATGTCACCCGGCCGTGGTAGTCCTCGTCCACCACCATCACCGGGCCTATGGCGCAGCAACCGAGGCAATTGACTCGCTTCAGGGTGAATTTCATATCCCTGGTCGTCCCGCCCTGTCCCACATTCAGCTTGAATTCCGTTCTGTCCAGTATCTTTTGAGAGCCCCTGACCTGACAGGCAGTGCCCATGCATACGCTTATTTTGTGCTTTCCAACTGGCTTCAGGCTTATGGCCTCATAGAAGCTTGCTATCCTGTATATCCGGCTGGATGGGATCCTCATCCTCTCTGATATCTCTCTGAGAGCATCTTTTGAGATCCAATTGAACTCGCTTTGCAGATCTAAGAGAAGCTGAATGAGAGATTCCTCTCTGCCTTCGTGCTGCTCTATCATCTCCACCAGCCTCTTATGTTCCATGTTCTGCATGTTCTGCATGTTCTGCATGTCCTGCATGTCCTGCATGTCCCGCATGTTCTGCATGTCCTGCATGTCCCGCATGTTCTGCATGTCCTGCATGTTCTGCATGTTCTGCACGTTCTGCATGTCCTGCATGTCCTGCATGTCCTGCATGTCCTGCATTTCCATATCTTTCGGGCTTTTCGGATCTATTGAATCCTCGGCTTATCTCCTCTTCATCTGGCCCTTTCCTCTCTTATTCCTCTTATTCCGGCAAAATCCCTCTAATTCCGGCACAGGGGAGGGGAATCCATCTGCTTCGCCTTCTTTCACCAATATGTCATGACTAAACATGAATATATACGTTTGCTTGGCAGTTGCATTTATCTATTCTGATATAACATCAAAAAATGAAATAATTATTCAGTGTGGATCTTCAGCCCTCCGCTGTCTCCTGTGGATTCGGCACCCGTCTACTTTTGCTACCTGTATCCTTATGTTTTTATGGTGAAATCAGGATGCTCGGGCCCCATCACCAGAGGCGCAGGGGGAGGCTCCCGGCAGCACACAGCCCGCACAATCCAGCGAAGAGCTGGATCTTTTCTTTTGAGGAGGGGGCGCCGGGCAAATGCCCGGTCAAGAGGATTGCATCATTGATCAGCTCTCTTATTCTCTGCTGATCATTTTGGACTCGATGTACTCCTTCAAAGCTACTGCATTATTGTGCTCCTCATCCTTGGCTGCATATAATAAAAGCAGATCAGACTCCCCTGCCTTTGAAATGAGCTGATTTACAATCTCAGGCTTCTGATCAAGCTCGCCATAGAATCTCTCTTTGAACTCCTCCCATTTGGCTGGATCGTGGCCAAACCACTTTCTCAGCTCATTGCTGGGGGCTATATCCCTCATCCAGAGGTCTACCTTTGCCTCATCCTTTTTGATGCCTCTGGGCCACAGCCTGTCCACCAGTATTCTGAAGCCTGTGCCTGCAGAGGCATCATAGATTCTCTCTATCTTTATCATTCGGCTCACCCTTCACCCTTTATCATATATCATCCAGAAACCTGGCATTCACAGCCACGATCACAGTGCTGGCGCTCATCAGAATGGCACCGAGGGCGGAGCTGAGCAGAATCCCCTGGCTGTACAGGATGCCTGCCGCCAGGGGAATGGCCAGGGCATTGTAGCCCGTCGCCCAGATCAGGTTCTGAGTCATCTTTCTGTAGGTCTTCTTCGAGAGGCGGATTATGTTCGCAACATCCCTTGGATCGTTCCTGACCAGGATTATATCCGCTGACTCAACAGCGACATCTGTGCCCGCGCCGATGGCAATGCCCACATCAGCGCTCACCAGTGCAGGAGCATCATTCACTCCATCTCCCACCATGGCGACAACATAATCCTTCTGGACACCCCTCACCGTCCGGGCCTTCTCGTGGGGCAGAACCTCTGCGAAATAGTCGTCCAGACCCAGATCTTCCGCCACCCACCTGGCGACGAATCGATTGTCTCCAGTGAGCATCATGCATCTGATATTCATTCCTTTTAGCCTCTCGATGGCCTCTCTTGACTCCCTCCTTATCACGTCCGCCAGGGCTATGGCCCCGACGGGCCGCTCCTCTGAGAGCAGGAAGACGACGGTCTTATCCTGCCCGGCATATTTATCCAGGCTATCATCCTTGATATCGATTCCACTCTCCTTCAGGTAGCCTGGGCTCACAACCTTCCATCTCTCTTCTCCGATCCGGCCCTCTATCCCTTTGCCGGGGATTGCCTTGAAGTCATCGATACGGACCGGCTCAAGGCCAGCATCCCGTGAACCTCTCACAATCCCTCTGGCGATGGGGTGCTCTGAGCTCTCCTCCAGGGATGCAGCTATCCTCAGCACCTCATCCTTATCCAGCTCAGAGAAGGTGATGACATCAGTGACCCCGAATTTGCCCTCGGTCAGGGTGCCGGTCTTGTCAAATATCACTGCCTCCAGCCCCCTGGCCGTTTCAAAGGCGGATCTGTCCCTGATCAGCAGACCTGACTTTGCCGCCAGAGAGGTGGAGACTGCCACCACTAAAGGGACTGCCAGGCCCAGAGCATGGGGGCAGGATATGACCATCACCGTCACCGCCCTCTCCACAGCGAATGCTGAATCCCGGCTGAAGTAGAGCCAGACCAGAAGGGTGATGGCGCTCACACTCAATGATATGATTGTGAGCAGGCGAGCAGCTCTATCCGCCAGGTCCTGGGTTCTTGATTTGCTCTCCTGGGCTTCTCTGACCAGCTTGATGACCTGGCTTAGGTAGCTCTCCTCTCCCACCTTTTCCGTCTCTACCAGCAATGAGCCCTCGCCGTTGATGGACCCGCCAATGACCTTATCTCCCTTTTTCTTGGCCAGGGGCCTGGACTCGCCGGTGAGCATTGACTCATTGACGCTGCTTTTCCCTTCGGATACCACTCCGTCCACCGGTATCTTCTCCCCCGGCTTGACCTGGATCCTGTCTCCCGGCCTCAGCTCCTCAATCCTCACCTCCACAGTGCGGCCATCTTGGATCAGGTGGGCGGCGGATGGCATGATCCTGGCCAGCTCCTCCAGAGCGCGGGAGGCTCCCAGCACAGAGCGCATCTCAATCCAGTGGCCGAGAAGCATGATGACTATCAGTGTAGCCAGCTCCCAAAAGAAGATCTCTCCCGGGAGGCCGAATACCACTGCCGAGCTGTAAAAATAGGCTGCGCTGATGGCTATGGCGATCAGGGTCATCATGCCAGGATTATGCTCTTTGATTTCCCTGACAAACCCCTTGAGGAAGGGATATCCCCCATAAAAATACACAAAGGTAGACAATAAGAAGAGCAGGATGATGGAGCCGGGAAACTCCAGCTTGAAGCCCAGCAAATGCTGCACCATGGGGGAGAGGGCGAGGATGGGGACTGTGACCATCAAAGAGATCATAAACCTTCTCTTGAAATCCTCTGCAAAATGGCCAATATGCCCGCCCTGGTGTTCCTTATGGGGCATTGCCTGATGGCTGCCAGTGCTCTTGTCTTTCATCTCATGGCCAGGGCCATCCCTGCCTGCATCAGCCGTCTCCTCCCCTGAGGTCCGGTCATGCATCCCGGCCATGTTATGCATGCTATGCATCCTATTTTTGCTATTTTCTATTTGCTTGTCTGCTGACTTGGATGTACCATTATCTCCGGCCATCGCCATCCGCTCCTCTAATCAGCTCCTCAATAGCTACAACCGCCTGCGACAAGATCTATCGATCTATCAGTATTAATCGTCTCAGCTCCGATTTGATATATAAATTGCGTTGACACGAAAATTCATGAGACCCTTCTTTTTAAATGAATACCTCACAGCTTGAAACTTGGAACAAAATACCGGTAATCAATATTTGCTAATCCTCATTTCAACATAATCTATTAAAGATCTTATCATTCTTCAGAATTAAATGAATGAAGTATCCGATAAAAAGCTTTATCTATAAGCAAATATATTGCCTGTTGGGGAGAATGAATTGAGCTTTCTGAAGTCTGTCGGCGAATTCAATTCCGATTGTATCTCAAAAGGAGAGCACGAAACCATCTTCTCACCAGCTTTTGTATTGCTGCTTTTCGATGGAGCGAGGAGACTGCCTTGAAGCTTACTGTGGCGCGCTACGCCTTAACAGGCCAGAGTCCGCCGCGACTTACAGAAACCATTATCTTTGCGGAGACAGCTCACCGGGCTCTGGCAGAACTCTCCAATGGCTCCCCGGTCTTCACGGGCTGCGATAGATCGCACAAGCCGTTGCAGGGACATGGTCACGCTCACATCTTCTGCCAGTCGAATCGAGGCCAGGGGCAGGATGGCCAGGGAGAGATCACACATATTACAGTTTACGCTCCTGTGGGATTTCGTTTTCCGGAACAGTGGGCCCTGCACAGGTTGAAAGAGATTTATGATGAGAAGGAGTCCGGCGTTCAATTGGCTCTGCTGGGCTTGGGCAGGCCTGAGGACTTTGGAGGGACTGATCAGGAAAAAAACGAGTGCCCTCTCCTGGCTAAATCAAGATCGTGGATCTCGCGCATGCCCTTTCTGCCCACGCGCCATCCCAAGGTCACTCGGGCGGGCGTGCCCAAGCGCGACGCGCGGGGACTGCAGATCGGCAGCCCGGAGCACGATCTACGGCGACTCCTCCGGCTGGCAGGATTTCCCGATCCAGCGGATGTGGAGCCCGTGCCCTGCACCTCCTCGGGCGGGCGGGACGTCCCCTGGCATGCCTTCATCAGGCGGAGGGAGAAGGGGCAGGGAAAGCCGGCGGCGGACGGGGCAGGATATGGCTTTCGCATCCGCTTCGCGGAGCAGGTGCAGGGGCCGGTGGCGGTGGGGTACGGGGGGCATTTTGGGATGGGGGGATTTTATTCGATAAACTGATGTCAAATATTTAGCTCTATTTTGACCTTTCCTCCACCCAAACTTTTTTGTCCACCAAGGATTTTAATATTATTTAAAGAGGGAATTACTATCTCGTTCAGCAACACTAGCTGACGCTCAACTTCGTTTGGTTCCGCCCAATTTGCCAGCCATAGATCAACTTTAACACCACCGATCTCACGACATTGTCCAAAGGTTGCACTTTGCCTTTGCTCCATAATGGTTATATTTCCCGTAAATACTGAACCTGGTTTCACCAGCTCACCAGTTACGATAGCTCCGGGTGCAGCCGTCTTAGACTGACGATCAATACGTATTCTGGTTTGATCTATACGCAATTCACCTGGTACAGAGAAGAAGTTATCAATTCGCAGGAAACCCTCTAATCCCGTTGCACCAAAGAAGTAAGATACCGGGCACAAACCAATAAGTCCCCGATTATTTTTTGGAATAATGATCCTATCATCTTCTACTTTAATTTCTGAATTTTCTCTGCGATATCCCTTTGAAAATAGATCCTGTTCTGCTTTTGAGGGTCTCGGAGAAGGAATAGATGGCTTTAGCAGGTCCATCGCATCATTGGCTAAATTAAGTTTTTTTGCTAAGGAATCCTTTTTCTCTATTAAATGCCATTCGACCTGCTGCCTGAAGGCCCCTTTAAAAGATGAAGCAGGGATAACAGGTTGACCATCCACGCTGAATACAGGCTGTTTTTTCTCTGTGAGTGGTGAGGGTGTTCCGCCAAGATGCAGAAATGATCCTTCTTCAACTTCTATTTTTAGTGGTAAGACAAAGATGCCCTGGTTACCCATCTTTTCTAGCTTAGGCATTTGCGTCAAGGATTGGATATATGTTGTCATTTTAAGACCTCCACAAATTCACTTAATGAATTAATTTTGCGAACAAAAAAAGCAATTTCGAGCGGCTCTACCCTCTGGTTATAGAGGTTCCTTACAATTTCAAGTAGTGCCACCAATGCTTGTCGCCTCCGAGCATCCTTTTCCTTCTGTATCTTGGATAAGAAAAAATGTTCCGCTACTGATTGACTATGTCCTTCAATAATCTTACCGAAATCCTCCATGTTTGGAAGATTGCAAATTACTGGGCCAAAACTTTCCAATTGATCTAGAAGGCTTCGAACGAAAGATGAATCTTGCACTATGCGATTTTCAAGGCCGCTTAAGAGCCTTCGGGCATCCTCAAGATGACGTTTCCTATTGGGATCGCGTTCCCTGGCAATTTTTTCTCTAACAACGTCTTGTGATTGGCGCACTAACTGTAGTGCTTGGCTCGTATCATTCTTGGATAAAGCATCCTTCAGTCTGCAAAAATCTGCCTCATCGATCAATTCCTGCGGCATCCAGAATATACGCCGATCATTTAGAGCATCATGTATAGCTTCTTCAATAGGATTAGCGATCATATTGATATTCCTCTCCAATCAAAAAATCTGGTCCCTCCAAAATGGTCCCCGGAAGAATTGCCCTCTCATAGTGTCCACTTATCCTATGCATGTCTGGTCGGAATAGGTAACCATAATTAGGGCTGATTATATCTCTTTTTGGATCGATTCCGAATGCCAAAGCATCATTTTCTCGGAGACGACCTCTTAGGTAGCCAATCTTAGTCATCGGCTGTACCTCTTGCTTCAAGCGCAATCGCAATTGTCCGAAGCCCTTCGACCTCATTGCACCGATCGAAACCAGATAATCGCTATTATCATTAAAGATACAACGTGTTTCATCAGAGGCTGCTACATAGATGTCACCCGTTATTTCCTTAATCCCATCTTTTGGTGCAAGATATTCGATGACCAAGGGAAGCTTTGCAGTCCCAATGGCGGAATCGAATGGAGCATAAGTATGAAGTTTCTTTTGATAGCTATCTTCGTCAAAGAAGCCAATAGCAACAAAATCTCTGAATCCAAAATGCTCAAAGAAGCATCCCATTAGGGTTGATGTCGGAATGGTCTCAACACATGGACGAAAGGTTCCTTTTTTTACTCTTTCACCAATGGCGACTGCTAATGTGGTCAAATGCAATCTTAGAAAGCTTGGCAATCTTGATCTGTTATTTGACATGTGCAGTCATCTCCTTTGATCTGGTACCAACAAGACTATAAAAGTCAAGGATTTGTCGAAGACTTAGCTTGTTTTGCCACATCAATTCAAATATTTCAGGAAAACGTTTTCGCTGATTCAATGCCTGAATCATCGCTGTCAAATCGCCCGCATCTGTCTCAACAACGGCCAATTGATGTAATGCATGGCTGAGCTTATCGCCCCTCAATTTGTTCCTTAGAGCCAGGAATTGACTTGATTTAAGTTCAACAATATGAGTTCCGGGTTGTTGTAGACGAAAAACGGATCCTGATAATTGCGGTTTCTCAAAGAATCGCCAATGCTCTTGATATGGATATTTTATGTTTCCAAGGCTGGCGGCAAGCCTGATGGGACAATCTTCTAAACATTCTGGGAACCATCTCTGCAAAAGAGAGTAGAATGCATCTAGGATTTGTCCAAGTATCTCATTTTTATCAAGGCGGATAACAGTTAACTCATTATAATTTTTTATTGGATACGTAATTGCATCGGTTTGGATATCAATAGTCATTTGTGAGAAATGTTCGTTCTCTTTACATAGTATATCCCTAAATTCTTTTAGAAATGTGCGATACTGATCAATAAATTCCATCTGAGCTGCCAATGGTCTGAAATTTTTCTTAAACTCTTCACGTGCTTCAAGAGGTACTTCTGCCATTCCTGGGCCATTATCGATATATTTATCAAAAAGCAGTTGCAAGTATCGCGCTAATTGCTCCTGATCCAATGACACTTTAAGCCAAAGGACTTGTTTTTCGGCATCCTCCCACTCAGATATTATTTTAGCTGGTTCCCCCATTTTTCTAATCCCATAACAAATAGGACAAAGCCACTCAGTGATTTGATCTTTGATATATCTCTCACCTCGTCTTTGCTGACAAAGATCACATAGTGGTGGTTCAATTATTTCACTTATATTTGGCCATAAATATCCACGACGAAGTTCTAGATAGCGTTTTTTCCTGGCTGCGGATCGATCCCCGTTATTGATGGCAATCAACTGCTCACGCGCTTTTGCTCCATTACTCGTTATCAGATTTAGTTCCGCTTCCAATTCTTCATATTCTATCCAGAATCCCTTTTGTAGAAGTGGATTTACTATATCTGCTATATCTAAAATATTCTCTCTAGGTAGAATCAAGCAAAGAAAATCATCTGTGTTAAAGAGGACTGCGTAAGGCTGACATTCTGGATCACCATTTAGTTTTTGATCATCAACAATCTTTCTTATCATTTCCCCACGCAACTCAAGTACATTCAAATCCTGTAAACGAGCAATAGATTGTGGAAATCGCACATAACACTTTATCAAACGGAATATCCACTTACCTTTATTATTTTCATTGATTCTTCCACCTGCGGCTTGAGGAAAGCTTGTTATTTCTTGATTATCATATTTTAACTTTAACATACCGTTTTCGTTGTTGATTTGAGTCCAATACAAAAGAACCCTGAAAATTTTGCCAGTTAAATCTAAATGAGTTCTTAATGGAATAATATTTCTTGGAACCGATTTATCTTCAGGCGTAAGCGAAAGGCTAATTTTATACTTGGTAAAAAAATCTTCTGGGCTTTCGCAGTCGTCTATGAAATTGAACATTTCTTTTAGCTCATTTGGTGTACGAAATGCCGCCCAATGATTGCCTTTCATCTGTTCCTCTTTATAATAGTTAGGTCGCCAAAGCAGGTTCACTCCCTCAAGAATCCTATCAAAGCCAGGTTTTTCTTCGCCAGCAACGCGAGTACGGCTAATTGTTGAAGCAAGTCTATCCGATATTACTGTTAATAATAGGCATGCTCTTCCTTTGTCATCAATGTTAGCTGGCAAACCTGATTTTTTTTCTAAACTTTTAAATTCATCATGCCATTGTCCCAACCAACTGGGAGATGCTGGTGCTTCAATTCCCAATTGAGATAAGTCAAATTTATGATATGTATGGCCTTTGACTTTATCTAATCCTGATCTTTTTAGAGCGGATACGTCAACGAGTTTTCCAATATCATGGAGTTCAGCAATAAAGGGCTTTGATCTAGGCGTTCTAAAAGCATCATGCATCATAGAAAAAGGCGAACTTAATCTTTATAAAGATTCTGGTTGTTGTGTTTGACTCAGTTGATAATTCATTTATATAATATATATCGATGGTTTTTCTCACTATCTTACATTGACAAAGTTCCTGTCGATTATATCAAAAATCCACAACGGCTCGCTGATGATCATGAAGGGCAAAGCACCCATCTTGTACTTGGAACGGCACTGCACAAATTTCGCTTCCCCTGCGGCAGACATCGCTTTTTACGATCTCCGACTGGGGGTAGTGGCAGTGGCCACCCAAAGCCAGGAGTGACAGGTGGCCAGGTGGTGGATGTGACGCTGCCGGTGGAGAAATAGGGCTAAGGGCTCGAACTGCAGTGAAAGCTCACAGTTCAACCGGGCCCGGCTGGAGAATATTAGCTCAGATATATCAGAAACGATCAACGGATCGCCCCGATTGTATCCAAGCCACCCCGGCGCTGAGGGGGCCAGGGCACTACCGCGGGAGGCCCGAAGGGCCGACTCGCGTTGCCCAAAAAAAACAGCTCGTATCATAAATATAAATCGACTTTCTTGAAATAGCGCCATCCGACAGAGGGGGCAGATGAGAGAACCCTGGCCCAGCGAGAGAATAATATTCATTTTATAGCCCTCTGGGGCCAGGCTGCAATTCCGCTGCTATCTCAACCAGTCAATACTGCTAGATCCAAGCCACCCCGGCGCTGAGGGGGCGCCGGGCATTACCATGCGTTTCACCACGGGCGGCGTCCAAAAAAGCAGCTTGCACGAATAGATCGAACTCTCTTTGAATCAGGCCTGAAAAAATGAACGCACCCACAGTCCACTCCATCACCCCCTCCTCTCCCATCACCCCCGCCGAACCGCTCCCGCCTTTGCCCGCCATCCCCCGCGGCTCGCTCGTCATCGTGGAGGGCCGGGCCCCCATCTGGCGCTACGGTATGGCGCTGCATGAATTGCACGCTTCGCCTGCGGCAGCGATTCCGTCGATCCGCGCCTCGGAGCAGTCATCGTGGCCAGCCACAACCCACAGTGGACAATGGGCCAGGTGGTGGATGTGACGCTGCCGGTGGAGAAATAGGGCTAAGGGCTCGGACTGCAGTGAAAGCTCACAGTTCAACCAGGCCCGGCTGGAGAATATTAGCTCAGATATATCAGAAACGATCAACGGATCGCCTCGATTGTATCCAAGCCACCCCGGCGTTGAGGGGGCTCAGGGAATTATCGCGCGTTTCACCGCGCGCGGCGTCCAAAAAAAAAGCAGCTTGCACGGATAGATCGAACTCCCTCTGAATCAGGCCTGAAAAAATGAACGCACCCACAGTCCACTCCATCACCCCCTCCTCTCCCATCACCCCCTCAGAGCCGCTCCCGCCTTTGCCCGCCATCCCCTGCGGCTCGCTGGTGATCGTGGAAATATAATATAATTGCGTTGATACAAAAGTCCCTGAGTTTTTTCAGATCCTTCAGATGTATTTTAATATTATTTATTATATATATTTATTTTATTAACATTATTTCTCATCGGCGTGCTTGATCCAAAGAATATTAACTGGTCAACTGATTACGATATACAATCATTCTGCACCGGATCGATGGAAGGCCGATGAACCAGAAGATAGCTAAGCCGGAATGGCTGGGATGCAGGGATGACAGGCTGAGGGGCCAGCTGAATCAGCTGCTCTAGACGATGCCAAGTGAACTCCCTTGAATGCAATGACCCCCAGAGGGCTACTTGGTGAGGTTGAACTGAACGTCAATGGCGGCACTATTTTGAGGCCAGCTCAATCCACTCTGACCTTCAAGCCTGTATTATCCACTTTGGTCTCCACAGCGATCTCGAGGCCCAGAGGTTCGATTATCTTCGCCACCTCATCCCGGCTGCGTTCAGTGACAATAGCGATGGAAGGGCCAACAGAACTCATTCCCACGAACTCCAGGCCTGCATCTCGAAGGATGCTCATATAGCGGTAGATCTCAAAGCCGTGGTGCTCCACCTCTGCTCTCTTTGAGCCCCGGAACTCTATCTCCCAGATGATATCGCCGATCTTTTTCAGGTCGTCCTTCTCCAGAGCGGGGATGAGATCCATGAGCAACAGATAAGCTTTCAGCTCCCGGTCCTGATAGTCGAGATTTCTGGCCCGGTTCATGAGCAGATCGAACTCAGAGCGGCCGGCGGAGGAGACGATGGTGGGGGGGATGGTGACAAAGACATTCTTGCCTTCGGCAAATCGTTGCTGGTAGACGAGGGCCAGCTCATCGCCGGTTATGACCATGCCTCCATAGGTGGCTGCTGCCGGGCCCACGCCGGTCTCAAAGCCATTGGCAACCCGGCCATCCTCTGTCTCTTCCACGTAGTTGTGACCGATGAGCAGGCGGATCTGCTCTCTGTTCAGGGGGGAGCCCAAAGCAGTGTTCATGGCATGCCCCAAAGCCAAGAGGACCGATCCAGTGGAGCCGAGGCCGACATGCTTTCTCTGGTGGTCGCGGACTGTTATCTTGAATCCGCCCTCATAGCCGACTGTCTTTTTAAATACCTCTACAAAATGGCGCACTATTGGCTCGCGGGAATAGTCGATCTCCAGGCCAGAGGGGGTGCATTCCACCTGGGCAGAGCAGTAGATCTGCAGGGCAAAGCCCGTTCCTCCACCCCCTGGCCGGTTGGGGGCAAAGCGGTTCATATCCAGTACCGTCAGATGGATGCGGCCTGGAGCGGTAACAGTGACCGTACCTGATACTGGCGTGAGCTTGTAGTCTCTCTCCAATCCCAGGGTCTTTATGTGCTGGCCCGGGAGAAAGGGCTGGAACTCATACTCCACCAGATCCAGATCCCCACCTCTAATCAATATCTTTGCCAAGATCTCACCTTCGCGTCTGCCGCTACAAGCAGATGCTCTTTCCAGAGGCCTTCAGGGAAGTGACACAGACAGCCAGGCAGCCAGGCAGCCTCATATCCAGCCCGGAGATCGGGCCCGTCAAAAAGCAGTTGCTCATCAGGCTGTGGCTCAACTCCATCTAATGAAGCCCTAGCCTATGCCTTTGGGGGGTGGTGCGTCCAGAGGAGGCACAAACTCTGCCGCCGTTTCTACTGTCTTTTTGGGTCATGGAAATGAGGATGATCTGCTCATTTTACATTCACTGTCTCTTTCTATTGCCTTTTTCTATTGCCTTTTTCTATCTGTCCTCGTCGACCACATCAAATTCATCCATGTCAATTACCCGGACCCCCTTCCAGCTCTCTCCTCTGCTGCTTTGATCCCCCAGGCCGCCCTGTCTCTTTTGGAGCATACCCCATAAAAGGGCACCAAGGCCTGAGAATGCAAGCAATTCTGCAATCCAGCGGATCTTTTTATATCTCAATAGGAAGAGGCCGGCTGCTGCCTCGAAGATGGTGAGAAGCGGGCTGGCCCTCGCTCCGGGATTCGCCTTCGCGGCACCGGACATAAAGGTCTCTGCCTTGGCCCTGGTTGAGGGGCGAGTCAACCATCTAATGGCCCCGGCCAGGCTGCTCGTCAGCGCTCCTCGGATCGTCTTGTTTGCCAGAACTGCACCCAATGCCAATTTCATCAATCTGGTCAGCGTTCCCATTGGGCAATATTCTCTTGCTGCCTTGATATATCATTATCTGCAAACTTCTCCGGCCAGAGGGTCCTCTCCCGGCTGCGCTGCTTGATCATCTCCTCTGCCTCAGCAAATGTGATGTCGAAGACCTCAGCCAGGATCTCCTTGGCGGCAATCAGCTCCAGATCTATCATATCTTTGCCTCCCGTTCGCGAGCCATGACTGGCAGGGATGGAATTCTTATCGGCTCTTTCCGAGCTATCAATGGCCAGTGGCATTGCAGGACAGTTGATCACTAAAATTTAAGTAATTTGCTCTTGGACGGGCTTGATGGAAATGGACTTGACGGGATTTGAACCCGTGGCCTCCGCCTTGCGAAGGCGGCGATCTACCACTGATCTACAAGCCCTAGATTCCAGATCCCATATCTCCCAAAACGAGAGAGGTGGTGTGAACCACCGCGTCCTGAAGGGCGCGGCTTCCCACTTAAATGAGACCGACCTCTTCCACTTCCACGGACTCCACGCCGGGAAGGTTTCTCACTGCTTCCTCGATCTCATCCGGACTGCGGCCGCCCTTGTCATCCATGATAGTCACGACGATCAAGGCTTTGAGGCCGAATGCGATGGGCTTTTGTTCTATGGCATGCATTCTGGCAAAGCTGGGCACGGCCTTCTTTATATCCTCGGCCAGCTTCTCCAGGTCGACATCTGTGCTCTCAGGCATTACCCTCATTCTTACTGCTGCATCTCCCATTAACTTCACCTCATGGTCCTGTGAAGCCACAGGCCTTGCAGGTATAAATGTTGCTCTGCTTTTTACATCTATTGCATCTGGCAATCACGGTTCCACAGCTTGGACAGGGAAACCTGGATCCGCCCACGCCGGTCAGCGTTATGCCACATGATATGCATCTCTCTGGCTGTTCGTTCTTCATACTATCTCCTCCCTCGTAGTCCTATTTCACTGTATAAACCTTCCCATTGGTTGATCGGATGGGGAAAGCTTCTGTCCGTTGATAAATGTGCCCCCTTTCCCGCTCCTAAAAGCCTGTGCAAATGCCGCCGGGTCGGAGCCGTTCAGCACCCAGACCCTCATTCCCGAGAGCTCTCCTAAAAGCAGTCTTATGGTGCCTTGATCGATGCAGCTCTCCTTATCCAGGAGCTGGCAGGCAGCAAGCTCCTCCGCCACCTCTCCGCCAATCAATACTCCATCCACATCTGTAACCTTGATCAGGGGTATGCCAAGCCTTGCTGCCACCAGCAGGGCTATGGAGTCAGATGTATAGTCCCAGGAGTGCTCCGGGCAGAGGTCCTCCTCAGTCAGAGCTCGATAAGGGAGCAAGAGGGTCACCTCTCCCTTTTCCGGAAGGCGGAGACTGCAGGTCAGCTGAGCTCCAGTCCCATCAGCCAGGAAATAGGCATACTGCTCCATAGCCAGCACTGCCATCCAGTGGGCGGCCTCCTCGCTCAGCCCCTCTTGGGCCACAATATCCCTGATCAGATCGGCAAACGGGCCCCCCCCGGGCAGCACGAGGAAGCCAGCCTCCTCCTCCTCCGCGAGGGTGATCAGGGCGCACATAAATTCCCGAGCAGTGTCGATGAGGCTCCCACCCAGCTTAAGGACATAAGACGGCATGAGAATAAGTTAGGTTGAGGCTGGTATTTCAGCCTCTTCCCCGGCAAGAGCATCGAAGATGGGGGATAAAGAGGGAGGATAGAGAGGAAGGATAGAGAGAGGATAGAGAGAGGATAGAGAGGAAGGATAGAGAAGGAGGATAGAGAGGAAGGATAAAAGGATAGAGGATAAAAAGATGGACGAAGGTCGACTGGATGTAGGGTAGGGAGGGATCTTTATTATAATCGACCTTTGCCGTAAGCACCTCCGTCCCCAGACGTAGATAAGCCTTTTGGTTGTAATATATCTGATTGATGATAAGAATGATCTGGAGGATATGGTCAGGAATATGATCAGGGATATGCTCGATGGATATGCTCAAATGATATGATCGATGGATATGCTCAAGTGATATGATCGGGAATATAATCAGGAATATGCTCAAGTGATATGATAGGGGAAATGAGATGAAAAGAGATATCAAGACCCCGCTTCTGGCTGTGGATGCCGTCATCCTCTTCCAGGGAGGCATTGTGCTCATAAGAAGGGCCAATCCTCCTCACCAGGGCTGCTATGCTCTTCCTGGGGGTTTTGTGGAGATTGGAGAGACGGTTGAGGAGGCCATGAAGAGGGAAGCCAGGGAGGAGACCGGCCTGGACATCGATCTGCTGGGATTGGTGGGCATCTACTCCGATCCCGCCCGCGATCCGAGGGGGCATGTGGTCTCTGCCGCCTTTCTTGCCCGGGGTAAGGGGCAGCTCCAGTCCGGCTCGGACGCCCGGTCAGCGGAGGTCTTCCCCTGGGAGGAGCTGCCCCGTCTGGCCTTCGACCATGATCAGATCATCAGCGATTCACTCCATCTGGCAGAGAAGCTGGGGTCACTGAAGTGAGGATGGTGGATGGGGGATGGTTGATTTATGCATCAAATTAATGTAGAGAGAAAAAGATCTGCCAATCAATGGAAGAGATAAGAGAGCTCATAGAGAAATATGCACTGCAGAACGCAGTGAAGTACAATGCCGCACCCAATGCCGGGGCGGTTATGGGCAAGCTCATGGGCGAGCGTCCGGAGCTTCGCAGCCGGGCAAAGGAGGTCTCGCCCCTGATATCTGAGGTCTTAGCCAGTGTGGAGAAGACCAGCCCCGAGGAGTGGAAGAGGAGGCTGGAGGAGATAGCCCCCGAGCTACTGCTGCAGCTTTCAGCTAAAAAAGAGCCGGATAAGGGACTGCCCAGCCTTGAGGGTGCAGAGAATGGGGTGGTGATGCGCTTTGCCCCCAATCCCAACGGTCCGCCCACTCTGGGCAGCGCCCGGGGGATCATCGTCAACTCGGAGTATGTGAGAGAGTATGGCGGCAAGTTCATCATTCGTTTTGATGATACCGATCCTGTGAAAAAGAGGCCCATGCCCGAGGCTTATGGCTGGTATTTGGAGGACTGTGAGTGGCTTGGTGCCAAACCGGATCAGGTGATAACCGCCAGTGAGAGAATCAATCAATATTATCCTATTGCTGAGGAGTTGATCCGCCAGGGGGGAGCATACGTCTGCCGCTGCCCCCAGGCGGCCTTCAAGGAGCATAAGGAGAAGGGGATAGAGTGCAGGGATAGGGGCCAGAGCATCGAGGAGAACCTGGAGCTGTGGGAAGGCATGCTGGATGGAAGCCTCAAAGAGGGAGAGGCAGTCCTGCGGCTGAAGACCGACATGGGCCACAGAGATCCAGCAATTCGGGACTGGCCAGCCTTCAGGATCGTCACCACCCCCCATCCGTTGGTGGGCGACAGATACCGGGTCTGGCCTCTGCTCGACTTTGAGTCGGCGGTGGAGGACCATCTGCTCGGCACAACTCACATCATCCGGGGAAAGGATCTGGCGGACAGTGGAAACAGGCAGAGGTATCTGTACTCCTATCTGGGCTGGGAGTATCCCAGGGTGATTCATTGGGGCAGGGTCAAGATTCATCAGTTCGGCTCCTTTTCCACCAGCAAGCTGAGACGGGCGATTGAGGAGGGCATCTACACCGGCTGGGATGATCCTCGCATTCCGACTGTCCGGGCGATGCGCTGCCGGGGCATCCGGCCTGAGGCCCTGCGGAGGTTCATGATCGATCTGGGCGTGGGGGAGACGGACATCAGCCTGAGCATGGACTCGATCTATGCCGAGAACAGGAAGCTGGTCGATCCCGAGGCCAACCGCCGCTTCTTCGTCTGGGATCCAGTGCACCTTGATATCGAGGGCGATGTCCCCCGGCTCGCCCGTGCCCCTCTTCATCCCACAGATGACCGGGGCTTCAGGGAGATTCCCGCCGGAAATAAGCTCTATATCTGCAGGAGTGATCTTGAGAGCTCCCGGGTGGGGGATGTGATCCGGCTGAAGGATCTATGCAATATGGAGATCACAGCCCTTGAGCCGGCGAAGGCCAGGTTCCTGGATAGGGATGTGGGAAAGAGGATCAGGATCATCCACTGGGCACCTTTCAACGGCCTCAAGGTCAGAGTGTTGAGGCCTGATGGGGTGGATGAGGGGCTGGGAGAGGCGGGGATTGCCGAGGAGCTGGGGAAGGTCGTGCAGTTCGAAAGATACGGATTTGTGCAGGTCAACAGAATTGGCGAGCGAATTGACGAGCCTATAGTGGCATATTTTGCCCACAGATAGCCATTGGAATGAAAGAAGCAAGGAGGCTGCGGGCAATGAAGCAAAGGGACGAGGCAGCAAAGGGACGAGAAAGCAAAGAGGCGAGGAAGCTAGGGGAACGAGGGCCCCCCTTGCCCATTGCCGTAATACTTGGCTCATGTGCCGGCAGCAGGATTCAAGCAACCTCTCTTCATGCTCTCCAGAGCCCTTCTCGTATGCTCCTGGAGCAATGCTACAACTCCATCCATCTCGCCCAAAGCCTTCAGGCGGACATCCACCTCAAATCCCTCTCTTTCCAGAGTGCTCTTCCATGAATCCCGGCCAGGGCCTGCGATATCGTTTTTGGCATGCCCTCCGGCCACAAGCAAAAAAGGGCGCAGCCTGATCTTCTCCGCCCCGCAGGCCTTCAGCTCTTCTATCATCTCCTCGATTCCAGGAAACCCCTCTATGGCGCCCAGCAATACCCGGCCATGATCCCTCCTCAGGACTTGAGCCATCTGAGAGTAGAGGGCATCAGCGGGGTGGCCGGTGCCGTGGCCGGCCAGAAGCACTGCATCCTCCTCTTCCCCTCTGGGGGGCTCATTCCACAGAGGGGGCAGGGCCCCGGATAACCTCAGACAGTCCTCCAGGCCGGAGAGGAGGGGAAGACCGATGCTGATCCTCAGCCTCTCTTCTCTATCCGCCTCTTTCAACTCATACCCTCTGGCCTGAGATGCCAGACGGTGAAACTCTCCCCCAGGAACGATATGCAACGATTGGGCCACCGCCTGGATGCATCCCAGGCCTGAGAGCTGCTCCAGGCCCTCCCCGATGCTCAGAACAGCAATCCCCTCCCTCTCCTCCAGCCTCTTTATCATAAGGCCGGAGGTGAAGGCCAGGAGAATGGGCATGCCAGGAAAGCTCCTCCTGTATGAGGCCAGGATCCTCTCATATGTGGCCATGGCTCGGGGAGAGGCGGAGCCATAGGGTGCCAAGAGAATGCCTGCCTCACCTGGAGAGTCCAACCACATCACATCAACAGCATGTTACTCCGGGCTCTGATCGGCCTCGAACTGCCGGAAGGTGCGAAGGGAGGAGGCCAGGATCTTGGTCTGGCCGATGAGAGCGGCGATGAAGACTGCATCCAGGATCTCATCCTCGCTCGCCCCTGCCCGGGCGGCAGCGTTCATGTGCACCTTCAGACACTGGTCTGCACCGGAGGCAGCAGCGGCAGCAACGGCCAGCAGTTCTGCGGTCTTGGGCTCGAGGCTCTTGGGCCGCAGGACATAGAAGTCCTTCAGGCAGGAGAAGATCATGAACTCTGGACGGCGGGCCATCAGCTTCAGGATGAAGGGCACCATGCCCAGCATGGCCTTGCTGTCCAGGAAGATATCCTCCTGAATAGAGTCCTTGTTCTCCAGCAAGGCCCGTATAAGCTCTTTATTCTCCGGTTTCATTGTATCTGATTCAAGGCCTCAGCCCACTATTGTAGCTTTCGCTCTGCCTTCCAGGCATGAGGAGATCTTATCGACCCCCTGATGCCAGGGACGATCTGGCGCTTTCAGTCGTCTGCATTCTACTGCTCTCTCATGAAGGGCAAGGCCCATGCTCCAGAATGCATCAGCTTAGACCCCGATCTCTTCTTATCTGGCCGAACCCTCCCCAGGTCGAAGCTGCGATATCCTGCCCATCTCGGATGGCTGGACATAGAGCGGCCCGACATAGAAATCGCTATAGCCCTATCTAAAATCCTCTGCTCAGGGCAGAGAATCATCCAGCATCATCCAGGCGCTATAAATGATCTGTTAACGGATAGCATTTCTAGGACAGTTCTGCATCCCCCACATGTAGCCCCGGCCGGCCTTTCTCTCCAGCTCAATTGTATAAGTTCCGCTGTGCCTGGAGTCATCGATCATCGCATAGCCGCGGGCAGACTGCAAATCCTCCGCTGAGATGGTCATGGAGATATACCCTACGATCTCATCTTCGGCTTTTGCATTGTACATGCCGCCCGGGCCGGCCAGCTCCGCCCTCAGAGCAGATTCGTTGCCTGAGGATTGCACAGTGATGTTCACCAGCCGGTAGCTATCATTGCCGATCCTCAGGCTCCCCCTCAGAATTGCATCCCTGCTGCCGGCCCTCAACCGGAGCCTTATTTCCTCAAGGCTGAGGTTTGAGGATAGCATATCCCTGGCCACGCCCGGATCCAATGTCAAGATGGCCTCCACACTCAGCCGGGCGGGATATGATTTTTCATCCTTGCTTGCCCTTCCCCGCCAGCTCTGAACATCAACATCCTCCCCGCCAGCCTCATTGGCACTTCTATTATCATCATTATCATCCGGGCTCTGAAGGCTGCTGGGGGCATTCAATAAGGGGCAGCCCACTCCGCCCTGGTGGTCTCCCTGCCTTTCTCCACTCCTGGATTCCGGCGGACTTCTGGGCGGAGATTCTAAGCTGCCGCTGATCTGCGATCCAGAGCTGCTGCCGGCATGAGGCCCAGATCCCTCACCAGCATGAGGCCCGGGAGCAGCGAAGGCCTGGGGCGGAGAATTGCCAGCCAATTGAGCCCCCGGGGCCTCAGCCATCGATGCTGCTGCTCCTGACGCTGCTGCATTTATATGCTGAGCCGCTGAGCACAAACCGCATAATGCCAGCAGCAATACTGCCAGAAAGAAAAAAGTCGAACCCTGGCACGCTCTCAGTCTCATCTCAATCATTCCACGTCATGCCAGGTGATTCATGCCAGGTAATATATGTTATTGTGAGATGTTAGGGATATTCGTCCCTTTGACATCCTCTAGCAGACAGATGCTTATTCGATCCAATCATCTCTGGCAGCTTCCGTCGCGTTTGCGATCACAATCGCCGCCATAGATGCAATTTGCCCTTCCTTTATCCTGCCTTCCATATTGATTGCCCAGGCCATCCTGATTTCCATACGGGCAGCAGGATCTATTGCCGCCCTCGTCCCGGCTTCCATCTTGAGCTTTCAACTCCTTTTGAGCTGCCAGGCCCTTTTGAGCTGCCAGGCCCTTTTGAGCTGCCAGGCCGCTCTGGGCGGCAGGATCCTTCTCGGCTGTCTGGCCGTACTGGTTTTGGTTGCCCAGCCGGTCCTGATTCGCATAAGGACAGTTGATATTATTGCAGTTCTCGCCACAATTTCTATTCTGGCCTGCCAGGGCTGGGGCTGCCAGCAGGCATGCCAGCAGCAGAACTGACAGTACAGCTATGTGCTTCGTCTTCATCTCTAACAAACCTCCACATTGGATGGCTGCATTGCCACCCTCAGATCACTCCTGGGATTGAACGATACAAGAAATCCAGGCCGAACCAGGATTGGGATCCCGCAACTCAAAAAAGGCTTAAGATCGTTCTTTATTGTTCAAGAATCGCTCTGACAATTCGATTATGTTCGTTCTCCCATTTCCTCTTTTGGTTATCAATTTACGCCTCTCCATTGAGGTTAAAATGCCAGAAAGAGACGATCTTGATATATCCATCTCATAGCCGATCTCCCTCTGGGTCATCCTCCCTCCGCGGTGCAGCAGGCCCTTGAGGATGGCCCTCTCTTTATCAGTCAGAGTGGCCATCACCGCGGCAATATCGCTGCTCACCTCTATGCCGCCGGCCATCTCAATGCTGGTCTCAGGTCTGTCCTCCATAGGATGATCAGAACATCCCTGGCTGGATGATGGGCGGCCCGCAGCGACCCCATCCCTGGTGGAGAGGCTCCCCTGCCCATCCGATTCTGACCGGCGGCGGGAATGATGAATCTGAAGCCCCAGGGCGGTGAGAAGCAGAATGAACAGAGCTATTGTCATATATTTCATCGAATCTGCTCCCGGATTCGATCCACCCGCCACATCGCCTGTACCAGCAGCCTTTGATGTATTCTCCCTCGCGACCCTTTTGTCGGCTAACTGGAGCGCATAACCAATGTCAACTGCAGGATCGGTGATATCATGCCCGTGGAGCTCAGCGACCACTGAATTATCGGCAGCATAAACCAGATAATCAAGACCCTGCGATGGCTCAACCCCGCTCAGCTTTGCATCTGCCGGCAGATAAAAGATGGCCCTGTACTCCTCGAAGATGCCCACAGACTCCAATCTCACACTCCAATTATCAGCCGATTTAAAGGTGAGGGCATTGGTGATGGCATACAGTTGCCTGCTCTCATCCTCATAGGAGTACTCTGATGAGTTCAGAAAGGGCAAGGAAAAAAGGTCCTCAATATATCCATTGATCAGGCACCTTCCGCCCTCATCGATATAAATGCTCAGTACGAGCTGGTTTGGCACCGGGCCTTCTGCTGCCTCCTGGCTGGATGCAGCCCCAAGCGGGAGGAGAAAGAGAATGAGCATACAGACAGAACCGATCAAAAGATCAGGCCAGTGCATAGTTCACTGCTAATACCGGCTGCAACTTAAACCTGATGGAGAGCCCTGCCTTAAATACCCAGCCCTAATTCCAGGGGAAAGAAAGATAGCTGTAGCATGTCATCCATCATTTCATGCTGATGGGACGCAAAGCCAAACCCGAGTCTCCAGAGGAGATGGCCATGGTGCATCATGCACTGGAGAACCCCACCCGCCGGAGGATGCTCATCCTCATGAACGAGGGCCTGTTGACAGTAGATGAGATAGCGCAGGCGGTGGGCGATCGAATGCTCGACTACCAGTTGCATCGGATGGAGCTGGCAGGACTGCTGGAGATACATGATGGGCAAATAACCCTCACCGAAGCGGGAGTGGCCTATGGCAGGCTGGTAAAACTGGAGAAGGACAAAGGCGGAGCGGATAAAATAATGCTGGAGGATCTCCAGGCCCACTTATAGTTCAGACTGCTTGGAGGAGGACAGATGCAAAGGGAGATTCTCCCCCATGTCTCTCATATAATTGAGAGAGGGGGAGAGAGAAAGAGAAGGAGATAGAAGGAGATAAAGGGAGATAAAGGGAGATAAAGGGAGAAAGAAGGAGAGATCTTTTATAATTTATATTTATTATATTTTATTTTGCAAAACTCCTCTTCAAGCGTTCCAGAGCCGATCTCGCCCTCGCACCCAGATCGCAGAACCCGTAGGAGGGGGACGGTTTTTCTCCTTCTGAAATCTCTATAAGCTCCTTTTCATCTATTGCTCCCTCCTCCTTTAGCATATGGATTCGGGTCCTGAACGCCGCCAGGAGAAACCCATAAAGAAGGGGTCCTATTATAAATCCAAGAACCCCCACCACAAAGATGGGGGCGGCAAAGGCGAGGAGGGTGATGGAGGGATGAATCTTTGCCCCCTGGCTGGCGAGCTTGGGGCGGATAACGTTCTCAGGGATGGTATTGATGAAGATCAGGCTATAGATGAGCAGGCCAATGCCCGATACGTAGTTGCCGGTCAGTAGGAAATAGATGCATATGGGCAGAAAAATCACCGGCGGCCCGATCATGGGCAGGAGGGCGAATATGGCCGTTGTCAGCCCCCACAGGAAGGGATATGGCACTCCAAACAGGGCGAATCCGATTGCGGCGAGCAGCCCGGTTATCAGGGAGGTCAAAAGATACACATTAAAAAGATTATTATAGATCCGGTTAAGCTCCCGCACAAAATAGTTCATGATATCCCTCTCCGGAAGGATGAGCAAGAAGCCTTTTACTGCACTTGAGCCGCCAATAAGAAGATAATATGTGATCATGATGGCCACAAAGAACTGGGACATGAGCACAGGCAGCTCGCTTATGAAGCTTGTGGCCGCATAGGCGGCGATAGATGCGAATTGGGGGAGCATATTGGAGATCATCCAGTCCCTGGGGGCCTCGATGAAAGGCTTTACCAGCTCCCTCAGCCGCTCTATTGTTCTCTCTGCAGTCGGTTGGGAGACGAAGTTATTCAGCACGACATTCAGGGTTTCCAGAGATTCCTCAGTCTTCTGGGTTATATAGATGCCAGCGGACTGAGCGATATTCTCCTGGGAGGAAAAGAGGCCTGAGGTCTCAGTGGCAATGGCATTGATCGCACTGAGAAGAAAGGTCATAAAAAATAAAACCACCAGCAGCAACGATAAAACGGCCGACAGATTCTTTCGTCCAGTTAAGCAGTGAATGCGGGAGTAGACAGGGAACAGTACAAAGGCGATGAAGAAGCTCAGGAGGAGGGGGGCAACAAATGCTTTTGTGACATATATTGTGGCAGCAAAAGCAATGAGAAGCACTGCGGATGCCAAAAGATTGAATCTCTTTGAGGCTGGCATACAGGCTTTTGTTTGCTTTTCCCTAAATATAAAATCTTTGATCAACCAACTGATCTTCGATCTTTGCTTCTCTAAGTATTTCGATCTATTCTTTTAGCATTATTTCGATCTATACTTTTAGCATTATTTCGATCTATACTTTTAGCATTATTTCGATCTATACTTTTAGCATTATTTCGATCTATACTTTTAGCATTATTTCGATCTATACTTTTAGCATTATTTCGATCTATACTTTTAGCATTATTTCGATCTATACTTTTAGCATTATTTCGATCTATACTTTTAGCATTATTTCGATCTATACTTTTAGCATTGTCTCTATCTATTCAAGCATCACAATTCGACCACTGGGGCACAAAGACAAGGGGAACTGTATCCTTTTGAATCATTCTCAATTGCCACTGCCCTCTGCCTTCTTCTGCCTCCGCCCCACCATCTGGGCAACGAGATGGGCTCCAAAGAGGCAGATCAAACCGCTCAGATAGATCCACAGCATCAGAATGACGACAGTGCCTAAAGAGCCATAGACCAGCATATGATTGGAAAGGCCGCTCTCCAGATACCAGGCGAAGCCCATCTTGGAGAGCTCCCAGCATAAAGCGGCCACGAATGCCCCTAAAGCAGCATCAGCCCATCTGACGCGCACCTTTGGGGCCCACCAGTAAAGGATGGTGAAGACAGCAAATATCACAATATCGGGAAACAATCTATAAAGGAGCTTTGACCCCAACGGTCTATGATAAGCAATGGCATCCCCAAGCAGTATCTCCAGGCTGTAATCCAGCAGTCCGAGAAGGGAGACCATCACCATGGAGAGGATGATGAGGCCGATAAGGAGGCTTCCAACCATTGCCATTCCCACTAAACGCCACTCCAGGGGGTTCCGCCCTTTGGAGCTGCTCCATGCGCGATCGATGTTCTTGGAAAGGATCACAAATACCCCGGTGGCAGACCATAACAGTCCTATCACAGCCGCTATTCCCACTGGGAGCCTGAGGTGGAGGAGCTGGTTGAAGTTCTCCTGCAGTAGCTCCCTTAGGGGCTGATGCATAGCCAGCTTCTCTCCCAGATCCTGGATAACCTGAATGTTCTCTTGCCAGGCTCTCCGCCGGAGGGAGGATCTCCTTGGTAAAGCTGATCAGATGATGGTAGTTCTCCTCGGCCTCAAGAAAGGAAGCCCCCAAGATCACCAGCAGTATCAGCATGGGAAAGAGGGAGAAGAGAGAGTAGTAGGCAATGGCTGCTGCTGCATCCCAGCTCTCCGTCTCTGACATGCGCTTAAATGTAGCGGTCAGGAGCCGCAGGGCTCCGCGGCTCTGCTGATCAGAATGATCAAATCGCCTCAATGCCTCTTCTTTTATTCTCTTAAGCGATCTAGAGGCTCTATCACTCATGCTCATCTCATTCTATTCTGCTCATCCCATTCAGCTATCTCATTCTATTCCGCTCATCCCATTCGATTCCTTCCCCAGGCTTATAGCTTTTAATGGTTGCGGAAAAGAATAAAAAGATTATTTTCCATCTCGCGGCAGAGGCCACCATCTCCCCGCCGCCTCCTCTTCTGAGGATATTATTCGATCTGCCGATGATTGGGGATGAGGGCCATGACCACCTGCATGGGGGGCCCTAGCCTCATTCCTCAGCATGCACTGCATCAGCCCTGATGATCAGGAGAGAAAGGATTTTAAGAATAAAAAGTTGTTTAATGATGCGCGCCATGTGGTGGTGCGTTCGTCCCGCCTTTCACAATCAGGAAGTCCTTATCCAGGTAGGCCTGATGGGCCAGCTCCAGACACTCTTTGCAGATATTGAACATCTCATCCTTGGGGCCGTGAATGGTGGCTAAGTTGAGCTTGACAGGAACCGTCTCCTTGTCAACGAGACAGAGGGCGCACTTCATCTAATTCACCTCTTATTCGCACTGATTCACTCGGTTATAAGCATTTCCTTCATATGCCTTCCCATCTATGATAAAGATCGTTTTCCAGGCCGAGGAGATCCAGCACCCTTCCCACCAGCACATCCACCAGCCCGGCCAGGCTCTGGGGCCGGGAGTAGAAGGCGGGGCAGGCGGGGAGAATGAGAGCTCCCGCCTCGCTGGCTGCAACCATATTGCGAAGCTGAATCAGGCTCAGGGGGGTCTCCCTGGGGACCAAGATCAGCCTCCTCTTCTCCTTCAGACATACATCGGCGCAGCGGGTGATGAGGGTATCCGAGGAGCCGCAGGCAATTCCGGAGAGAGTTCCCATGCTGCAGGGGATGACCACCAGGGCATCGAAGAGGTGCGATCCGCTGGCCACCGGGGCGGAGAAGTCCTTTGGGGCATAAACATGATCAGCCAGCCTTTCCACCTCCCCGGGCAGAGAATCTGTCTCTATCTGCATGATCTTTCGAGCCGAATCGGTGATTATCAGATGGGTGACGCACCCTTTCCCCCTCAGGGCTTCCAGGAGCCGGATTCCGTACCCCACCCCCGATGCTCCGCTTATTCCTACAACGATCTCCATATCGGTTCCTCAATCGCTTTTGATTTCTTCATCCTTATCTTTGTGCCTTTATGCTCTGTGGCCTGGCCCGGGCAGGCCGACTATTTTTTCAGCCTCCCCAGCGCCGCCCCCACCATCAGGGGCAGGGTGATGGTCGCGTCCCCATAGACTGTGACATAGCTTGCACTCTGGGATATCTTGCCCCAGGATACAGCCTCGGAGAGGGTCGCCCCGGAGAGGCCTCCATTCTCAGGGGTATCCGTGGTCAGTTGAATTGCGAGATCAAAGCTATTGGGGGTGACAAGCATGGACTGCAGGGTGAAGTTCTTGGGGACCCCCCCTCCCACGATCACCACTCCCGCCCTCTCGCAGTTGTAACAGAGATCGATGATCTCTCTGATATCGGCGAAAGCGTCCACAGAGAGCTTTTTTGTCTGGCTGAACATCCAGGCCTGCAGGCCGATCATGGAATCGGGAAGAGCAGGACAGAAGACGGGCACCTCCATATCATAGGCGGATCGCAATATGGATCGCCGGTCTGCTATCCGGCTCCCCAGGATATTCAACAACTGCCTTCCGGATATGGCCTGGGAGCTCTCCGGCAGGATGCTCTGCATCAGCTCCTCGAAGGCCTCGAAGTCCTGATCCCTGATGAATACATCATAGATCCGGCTCACCCCCTGAGCCCGGAGGGATGAGTCATCCGATTCAGCACATCCCAGTGAGTGGCAGCCGAAGGACTCTATTATATCGTGCACCAGGTTTGCTCCCGTGCTCACCAGCACATCCACATGGCCACCCCGAATCAGATCTGAGACCACATGCCTCATCCCCGCCGGGACCATCGCTCCAGAGAGAGTGAAAAATTTTGTGAAATTCCCAGAGAGCATCCTCTCATATATCTCCGCTGCCTGAGCCAGCCTTCTGGCCCCAAAGCCGCAGTGGCTCCATCCCCTGACCAGAGCATCTATGCTCATCCCCGGCTGGATCTCAAGCTGGTGTACTGTGTCCATTTGATTCACCTTATTTATTCACCTTAATAATGATAATATCTGTCAAATAGTTCCGGAAAATTGTGATTGGACTTGTGCAACGCGAAATTTTTTCTCATAAACCTTTTATACCAGGCCTTATGTTTAACTTTTACGGAGGATAAACAATGGCCGGCGAACCGATGGCAGTGGTTTACTATATACCACTTATTATATTTTTGATAATAGGAGCTATAGTGCCTATTGCGGCTCTGGCTGCTATAAAAATCATAGCGCCGAATAGACCTAGCCGCCAAAAGCTATCGATATACGAAGGAGGGCTGAAACCAATCCGTGACGCCAAGATCCAGTATAGTGTTCAATATTACCTTTTCGCAATCGTTTTTGTGATATTCGATGTTGAGGTTTTATTCTTATACCCCTGGGTCTACGTCTACGCGAATGAGGCCATGCAAAAGCTCATGGCCTTCGGATCCATGAATATTGCCGTCTTCGAGATGCTTCTATTCATCATTGTATTGCTGGTTGGACTGATTTATGCAATCAAGAAGGAGGCTTTGCGTTGGGTATAAGCGATGTAATACCCGTGCCTGTATGTATCGATGAGGAGATTGAGAAGTGGACCATATTCGGCCAGCCTGTGACTGAGGTCTGGTTCACCACCACTGAGAAGATCCATGAGATCATCCAGATGGGGCCCATCAAGAATATCTTCAACTGGGGCAGAAAGAACTCTATATACTTTCTGATGCAGCCTATGGGCTGTTGTGGCGTGGAGATGTTCGTCTTCGGGGCTGCACCCTATGACAGCGATCGGTTCGGATGCATCCCCAGAAACACCCCCCGCCAGACGGATGTGATGATCATCTCCGGTTACTTGACCCGGAAGTACCTGCCGGTATTCAAGAACCTGTGGGAGAACATGCCTGAGCCCAAATGGTGTATAGCCATAGGCGAGTGTGCCATTTCCGGTGGGCCGTTCTACGATTCCTATAACATCATCCAGAACACGGGCGACTACTTCCCCATTGACGTCTACATCCCCGGCTGCCCACCCCGTCCAGAGCAGTTCATTGAGGGGCTCATCAATCTCCAGGAAAAGATCAAGCAGCGCAAGGACTTAAGAGACTACTGAGGAGGGATCTTTTCTTGACAAATGCAAGCGAGGTCTTAAGCTCTATCCAGTCCGCTTTTCCTGGAGCAGTCTCGGACCCCAGGGTGGAGTCGGATGACAGATTATGGGCTACAATAGAATCTGGGAAGATCCGGGATGTCTGCAAGTACATG
This sequence comes from Methanothrix sp., assembly GCF_016706325.1. Lineage (NCBI taxonomy): Archaea > Methanobacteriati > Methanobacteriota > Methanomicrobia > Methanotrichales > Methanotrichaceae > Methanothrix > Methanothrix sp. Next base: position 77,525 of record NZ_JADJJX010000003.1, read on the forward strand.
ACAGAGAAGCTCGACTTCGACCACTATGCTGGTTCAGCCGGGGTGGATTGGATCGCCAGAAATGAGATGGAGGTCGTCGAGATCATGACCAGCTATGGAGCCCATAATGTGGTAGCCATGCTGAAGGTCAAAACGCCACGCGACAATCCATCCGTCCCCTCCCTGGTCGATATGTACTGGAATGCCAACTGGTATGAGAGAGAGACCTGGGAGATGTTCGGCATCAACTTCGAGGGACATCCGGAGCTATATCCTCTGCTCTTGTCCGACGAGCTGGTAGGTGTCTGGCCCTGGAGAAAGGATTTCAAGGGCTATCCAGATCTGACCACTGGAGAGAGGGCAGTGCAGATCACCACCCCCGAGGGCTATACTGAGTATCACTTCCCGCCAACGCCAGCAGAGGTCGAGGCCGGAACGGTGGTGACGGAGAGGCCTAAGTATCCCACATTCCGGGAGAGAGAGGAGGCATGGATCAAATCCGACTCGGAGATGATCATGCACCTGGGGCCGCAGCATGCCATGGTTCCCGGTCCGTTTCTGCTGGACATCCTGGTTGAGGGCGAGAGGGTTAAGAAGGCCTTCCTCGATCTGGGCTACATCCACAAGGGCATTGAGAAGATCATGGAGAACAGGACCTGGCTTCAGGGCATAACCTATACCGACAGGATGTGCTATGTCGCCGCCCTGAGCAATAATGAGTGCTACTGCGGTGCAGTGGAGAGGCTCTTAGGCCTGGAAGTCCCCCTGAGGGCTCAGTACATCCGGGTTATAGTGGAGGAGCTCTCCAGAATCCAAAGCCATCTGATCGGCACAGGCGAGTTCCTGACGCTGATCGCCGGCGTGGGCTTTGCTCCCTGGCAGTACATGATCATAGACAGAGAGCATATCATCTCTCTGATCGAGAGCGTCACCGGAGCCAGGCTGACGCACTCATATGTCCGCTTCGGAGGGGTGAGAAACGACCTTCCTGCGGGATTTGAAGAGCAGTGCCGAAAGGTCCTGCCCTATATGAAATCCAGGACGGAGGAGTTTATAGAGTTCTTCGCACAGGATCCCATCTATCATGCCAGAATGGAGAATATCGGCTGCATATCCCCTGAGACTGCCAAACGCCTGGGATGTGCAGGCAGGGTGCTCAGAGCCGCTGGCGTTCCCTATGATATGAGGGTTGAGGATCCCATACTGGTCTATCCTGAGCTTGACTTCAAGGTCATCACTGGAACCCGGGGAGACTCGGCGGACAGAATCGATTGCACCATGAGGGAGATCCTGGAGAGCATTCACATCATCGAGCAATGCCTGGATAAAATCCCCTCCGGACCGATTAAGACTGAGGCCAAGATTCCCAAGAAGGTCCCCGCTGGCGAGGCCTACTACCGGGTGGAGGATCCACGCGGCGAGATGGGAATGTATGTCATCAGCGACGGAGGCGATAAACCCTACCGGGTGAAGGTAAGAGGGCCTTTCTATGCTACATTCCAGACTTTGACTCCGCTTCTGGAGGGAGTATACGTTGCAGATGCGGTGGCAATCACTGGAAGCATGGACGGCTGCCCATCTGAATCTGACAGGTAGGAGGGAGAGGATTTGGACGGAATAATAGATACAATCACTCAATTTGCCGCCCAGGAGCCGGCGATATTCGCCCTGATCATTGGCATAATAGGCGCAGCAGTGCTTGCTGCAGTGGTCAATGTGGGGGCAATGCTGGTGATCTGGGCAGACAGAAAGGTAATGAGCGATTTCTGCAACCGGTTTGGCCCTAACCGGGTGGGTGGAAGATGGGGTATACTTCAGTTGGGTGCCGATGCAATCAAGCTTTTCACCAAAGAAGATGTCATACCGGCTGGAGTTGACAAGGGGGTCTACGTCTGGGCTCCTATCATCGCCTCTGCCGGCACCATGCTGGTTGCTGCAGCCATACCATTTGGAGCGCTTCACATCGGCGGCAAAAACTACCCCCTAGTAGTCGCCAACATGGATATCAGCGCCTTTTATGTGGAGGCTGCCTTGAGCATCATGTCCATTGCCGTCTTCATGGCCGGCTACAGCTCGAACAATAAGTACTCCATCCTTGGGGCCTTCAGAGGCATTGCCAGGATGATCGCCTATGAGGTTCCCATGGGCGTTTGCATAATATCCGTGGCGGTCATGGCCCATAGCCTCAACCTGGTGGAGATCGTGGAGAGCCAGACAGTATGGTATGCATTTGCCCAGCCACTGGGATTTGTCATCTTCATGATCGCTCTGGTAACCGATCTGGGGAGGGTCCCCTTCGATCAGAGCGAGGCAGAAGAGGAGATCATCTGCGGCTACAGCACTGAATACAGCGGCATCAGATGGGGTTTGTTATACTTCCAGGAATACAATAACTTCCTCTTGGGAGCCGTTCTGGCCTCGCTCCTCTTCCTGGGCGGATGGCACGGACCGATCATACCTCTGCCCCTTCTGGACATGGTATCACCTCTGATCTGGCTGCTCATGAAGGTTATAATCGTTATCTGGTTCATAATATTGATCAGGGCGGCTCTCTTCCGTCTGAGAATAGATCAGGTTACTGATCTGGGCTGGAAGTGGATGCTGCCTTTATCCATAGTGAATCTGGGATGGGCGGTAATAATTGGCTCGTACTTCGCATGAGGTGGCTTTAAGATGTTGAAGAGAAAGATGATAAAGAACTTCACCTGGCCTTTGAAGATCGCCTCGCGGGAGATAGAATTCACCAGGCTCTATCCCGAGTTCATGATGGAGCTGCCCGATGCAGAGAGAGGGATTCATGAGCTGGATGCCACCACATGCATTGGCTGCGGCTCCTGCGCTAGAGTCTGTCCCAATAACTGCATTGAGATGGTGCACTTCAAGTTCGGAAATCCCCTCAAGAACAAGAAGATGCTTTTTCCGCAAATCGATTATGGGAGATGCATGTTCTGCGGTCTTTGTGTGGATGACTGCCCCGTTGAGTGCCTCAAGATGGGTAAGAATGTCATAATGGCTGGCTGGAATCGAGAGGATATTGTGAAAGGGCCTGATTTCCTGGCCACAAAGAGATTCTCAGCCAAAGAGGTAGCAGACCTGGAGGCCGAGGCAAAGAGAATTGCTGCCGAGAAGGCCGCTGCCAAGAAAGCAGCGGCAAAAGAGGGAGCTACTGCCGGGGAGAAGAAACCGGCCAAAGAGGGAAATGCTGCCGGAAAGAAGAAAGCAGAGGCGAAGCCTGAGGAAGGAGGTGCTTCCTGATGGCAGAAAAGCCCAAGACCAATGTAATTAGATCGATATTTGAACTGCTGGTGCTTTTGCTTGGCCTCGGAGTCATCTTCGGCGGACTGGCGGTGATGATATTCCTCTCCCCCTGGTCCAAGACGATACTGGACAAGCTGCTGGACTATGACATCCGGTTTGTGATAGAGCTTCTAGTATTCCTGACCATAGGGGCAATCGCCATCCTTTTGTCTGTACTGATGGTGCTGGTCAAGAATATTGTGCATAGCGCTCTTTACCTGCTGGGAACCTTTGCCAGTGTGGCAGCGCTTTACATATTCATGAATGCTCCATTTGTGGGCGTGGCTCAGGTCCTGGTTTACATTGGCGCAGTGGGAGTTCTGCTCCTCTTCGCTGTGATGCTCACCAGGAAGACGATTATGGAGGAGTCCCATGGCGAAATTTAAGTTGTTCATATTGACCCTGGCCTTCCTTGCTGCTCTGATGGCCTCGCTATCAATAACCGATTGGGGGCCGGTCACAGAGCATCCGCTCGGCTACTCCCCTGCAGAGGGGCTGAGGCTTCCTGAGAGCGGCGTTGGAGATATAGGGTTTGAGATCTTCACCATCTACGTCTTCTCCTTTGAGGTTTTAGCCCTGGTCCTGACTGCAGCCTTGATCGGAGCGATCTGGGTGGCAAGAAAGGAGGACGCCTAGGGAGGGCGACAAAGAATGACAAGGAGGGAAATATACCGATGATACCGTTGGAGCTTTACATATTGCTGGCATCCATCATGTTCACCATCGGCTTGTACGGCCTCGTCACACAGAAGAACGGAGTCAAGCTGATGATGTGCATCGAGCTGCTGCTCAATAGCGCCAACATCAATCTTGTTGCCTTCTCAGCCTACCAGCCTAATATGAATGGACAGGTATTTGCTCTGTTCTCCATCGCATTGGCTGCAGCTGAGGCAGGCGTTGGATTCGCAATATTGATCGCGCTTTACAGGCTATACGGAACAATTGACCTGGATAACATCAGCGCCATGAGGTGGTAGTCTTTGTATTCAGAATTAGCTTATCTGATCGTTGGGCTGCCTGTACTGGCATTTGTGCTATGCCTCTTCTTTGGCTGGAACCTGCCCAGAGGCGGTGGATTCATCACCGTCCTGGCGACGCTAGGCGCCTTCATCATATCCTTAGGAATATTCCAGGAGATCTATCCTGGCGAAATCGTCCATCAGTCGATGCACTGGTTTGGCGAGTTCAATGTGGGAATATTGATAGATCCACTCTCGCTGGTCATGCTGCTTATGGTCTCACTCGTGGTCACCTTAATCCACATCTACGGCAATGGATACATGAATGGTGACCCGGGAGCGGCAAGATACTTCGCCGAGGCGGCACTCTTCTCTGCCGCCATGCTGGGCCTGGTCTATGCTGACAACCTGCTTCAGCTCTTCATATTCTGGGAGCTGGTGGGATTGTGCTCCTATCTTCTGATAGGGTTCTGGTACCGGAAGCCATCTGCAGCAGCCGCTGCCAAAAAAGCATTCCTCACCACCAGGGTGGGCGATGTGATGTTCCTGGCGGCCATTATCATCCTCTACAATAACCTGGTCAATCTGAACATCACCCTCAATCCAGGAGAGTATCTGCTGCAGTTCCCGGTGATCTATGCCCATATCGGCCAGATACCGCCAGATCAGCTCACCCTCATCGCCCTGGGCCTACTGGGCGGTGCAGTGGGCAAGTCAGGTCAGTTCCCCCTGCATGTCTGGCTTCCCGATGCTATGGAGGGCCCGACCACCGTCTCCGCCATGATCCATGCGGCTACGATGGTTACTGCAGGCGTCTTCCTGGTGGCCAGGATGTTCCCCTTATTCTATGCTGCACCTCACGGCCTGACCGCCGTGGCGGCAGTGGGTGCATTCACCGCCCTGTTCGCAGCCACCATGGGCCTGACGGCATTTGATATCAAGAGGGTGCTGGCGTTCTCCACCGTCTCTCAGCTCGGCTTCATGATGGCCGGCCTTGGCGTAGGAGCAGCAGTGGGAGCACTTGCGGTGGGCGTTTCCATGTTCCACCTCATCGGCCACTCATTCTTCAAGGCCCTGCTCTTCCTCTGTGCCGGCTCAGTCATCCACGCTGTCAATACCAACGACCTGCGTGAGATGGGCGGGGTTGGCAGGTACATGAAGTGGACCATGTACACTATGCTCATAGGCTCGCTCTCCCTGGCTGGATTCCCCTTCTTCACGGGATTCTACTCCAAGGATGAGATCATCATGATCGCTTATGAGTATGGTGTGGCGATCAACTTCCTGCCCTACATCTTCTTGATACTGGCAGCAACACTGACTGCTATCTACACCTTCAGAATGTGGTTTTCCGTATTCACAGGCAAAGAGAGATCCAATTATGGAAAGCATGAGTCCCCTGGGTGATGCTCGGGCCGCTGGTGATCCTGGCGGTGTTCGCATTTGCATTCGGCATGGCCTCTCAGCATGCCTTCTACGACTATCTGGACTCCAACTTCGATCATTATGAGGTTGATTTCGGTGAACTGGGCATCATCGGCGGGCATGCACTCGTTGAAGAGCATGGCGCGGCTGCCCAGGCGGGCGAGCATACTGCTGAGGCGGAGGAAAGCCATGCGCTGCCCATCCATATTCAGATACTGCCATATATCGTGGCTATAGGCGGCATTCTCATTGCAGCCCTGTTCTACTGGGATCGGATCAAGAGGTTCGAGCCCGATCAGGTCACAGGCGACAATGATCCCATCAGAAAGATGCTTTTAAAGGGATACTATCAGCACGAGATCATGACCGGCTGGATAAGCGAGGGCATAGTCTACGGAACAGCCATTCTGGCCAATATAATCGACATCAAGATCGTTGACGGCTGGCTCAACTGGCTGAGCGCCTGGGTTATGGGCTTCGCCGGTCACGTGAGAAAGGTTCAGACGGGAGTGGTGCAAAACTACGTTGCAGCTTTGATGCTAGGAATAGTGGTGCTGGTGATTGCAATTGCTGCAATCAGGCTAGCAATGGAGGTGGGCCTGATATGATCTCAAATGCTCTCTCATTGATGATCCTCATTCCCTTATTGGGAGCGGCGGTATCCTTCTTTGCGGGAACGCGGGCCAAATTCGTGGCACTGATCGCCTCGCTTGCACCTCTGCTGTTATCCTTGCAAATGTACATGGAGTTCGATAAGAGCTCAACTATGATGCAGTTCGTGGAGAGTTATGACTGGGTTCCCTCCATCGGAGTCAAGTATACATTGGGCGTCGATGGCATAGGATTCCCTCTGGTTCTTCTCTCCACTATAGTCACCGTACTGGTGATAATATACTCCTGGGGAGAGACAAAGAAGCCCAATCAATACTTCGCCCTGCTTCTCTTGAATGAGGTGGGAGTCTTAGGAGTGTTCACAGCGCTGGACTTCTTCCTGTTCTATATCTTCTGGGAGATAGTGCTCATACCCATGTTCTTCCTGATCGGATCATGGGGCGGACCGAGAAAGGACTATGCAGCCATCAAGTTCTTCATCTACACTCACGTGGCCAGCCTGGTGATGCTCCTGGCGATATTCGCTCTGTACTTCACCTATCAGCTGCCGGATGGATCGAGGACCTTTGATATGCTGACCCTCCTGAAGGCCACCCAGAACCCGGAGATCTTCCCGAAGGCCCTGCTCAACATCATCTTCGTAGGCCTGCTGCTCGGGTTCCTGGTGAAGATGCCCGCCTTCCCCTTCCATACCTGGCTGCCGGATGCCCACGTCGAGGCGCCGACGGCAGGCTCAGTGGTGCTTGCTGCACTCCTCTTGAAGATGGGCGGATATGGTCTGTTCAGGATCATAGTTCCCATGCTCGATTACGTTGACAAGGCCTTTATCACCATAATCGCCGTAATCGCTGTCCTCTCCATCGTCTACGGGGCACTCCTGGCCCTGGCACAGAAGGACATCAAGAAACTGGTGGCCTACTCATCAGTGAGCCACATGGGATTTGTGACATTGGGAGCAGTGGCCCTGGTGCCGTTATCCATCCAGGGAGCCATGTTCCAGCAGTTCTCCCACGGCATCATAACCTGCGTGCTCTTCATGTCCGCCGGCACCATCCAGCATGTCGTCGGCACCAGGATCATTGCAGATCTGGGAGGATTGGCTGACAGAATGCCCAAGTTCGCTGTCATCATGATGGCTGGCTTTATGGCCTCATTGGGCCTGCCGGGCATGAGCGGATTTATTGCTGAGTTCATGACGCTGACAGGGGCTTATGCCACTCTTCCAACCTATGTCATGATAGTGGTCTTCCTGAGCATAGTGATCACTGCGGCCTATCATCTCTGGGCCATGCAGAAGGCCATGTTTGGACCGATTCTGAGGAAGTATATGGATGTGCACGATCCGCATGCCTATGAGCTGCTCAGTATGAGCGTGATAATTCTGCTCACCTTGCTCTTCGGCCTGCAGCCGCATCTGATGACGGATATTATGGGCACAGCAGCAAACCAGCTATTGCAGCCGGTTGCAACCTTATCTGAGATGGGGGTGATCTGAAGTGGACTTTTCTCACTACGCACCCCTCTGGGGAGAGGCGTTACTGACGGCTCTAGCATTGCTTATCCTGCTGCAAGGAGCCCTGAAGAAGAATGGTGGAAAGATTCCAGGCTACCTGAGCCTTGTCGGGCTGGTTGCAGCCCTGGGGCTGGTATCAAGCAACCTGATGATGGCCAAGCCTGCAGCCCTGTTCTTCTTTGATACCATATCAGTAGACGCCCTGTCCCAGTTCTTCAAGGCAGTCTTCCTGATCGTATCTCTGCTGGTAGTGATATCATCCCTATCCAGATACACAGGAAAGGGAGCAGACGAATACTATGCTCTGCTCCTCCTGGCCACTGTGGGCATGATGGTGGTCTCCAGTTCCATAGATCTGGTTACACTGTTCATAGGCTTCGAGCTGGCCAGTCTGGCTACATATGCCATGGCAGCATTTGATAAGACGAAGAAGAACCTGGAGGCGGCAATGAAGTACTTCATCTATGGCTCTGTCTCCTCGGCGTTCATGCTCTTCGGCTTCTCTCTGCTCTATGGCATGACTGGATCGACAAAGCTCGCTGATGTGGCTGCAGCCTCCGTTGAATCCTTCGGAGCGGCGACATTGGTGGCTCTGCTCTTCGTCGTTGCCGGGTTTGCCTTCAAGATGGCGCTGGTTCCCTTCCATATGTGGGCTCCTGATACCTACGAGGGGGCACCGGCCCTGGTCTCAGCGCTGCTTGCTGCCGGCTCCAAGAAGATGGGATTTGCAGCCGCCTTCAGGGTTCTCATGATCGCCCTGGTGGCCATGAGATTGGAGTGGTACCTCGCCTTTGCCATACTGGCTGCAGTTACCATGACCCTGGGGAACCTGGCCGCCTGCTGGCAGAACAATGTCCGGCGCATACTGGCATATTCGTCAATCGCCCAGGCGGGCTATATCGCCATGGGCTTTGCAGTGGTAGGAAAGGCCTGGGGAGATGCTCCAGTTGATGTCTTGAACCTTGGCGTGCAGCAGATGGCCCTGCTGGGCATAGCAGGGGCATTGCTCCTGGTACTGGCACATGCCCTGATGAAGACGGGCGCTTTCATCGCTACAGCTCAGGTTGCACCGATATCACCCAAAGAGAGCGAATCGGATCCGGATGACATATCAAACTATGCAGGGCTCATCAGCAGGGCGCCCATCACTGCTATCTGCATGATGGTGCTCATGTTCGCCCTGGCTGGCATACCACCAACAGCTGGATTTGTGGGCAAGTTAGTGCTCTTCGCCTCAGTCTACTACTCCGGCCTGGTCTGGCTGGTGATTCTGGCCATCCTGAACAGCGCTCTGTCCCTGGTGTACTACCTGAGGATCATCAGTTATATGATCCTGAAGGAGCCAGAAGGGCCCAAGATCTCTGAGGCTAAGGGATATGTCGCCGGTATTGTCCTGGCGACTCTCGCCGTCGTCTATATCGGCGTATTCCCCGATCAGTTCATCAACTGGGCACTGCAGGCAGCAACAGCACTGCTGCCTCAGTAAACCTTTTTTTGCTCTTCGCTGCTCCCCGCCCTAAAGGCTGGGGTATTCTTGACCCTCCGCACCTCTATATGATAAAATACCGAAGGCTAAGAGATGATGTACGAGTTCTCCATTGCCAAGAGACATATCCTGAGAAACCCCAGGATGGCCCTGTTCACAGTTGCTGCTGTGACACTAGCAGTGGCAGTGATTGTGGTCTTCATGGGTATCATGAGCGGCTTTCAGGATGAGATCATAACCACAACTGTGGAGAACAATCCCCACATCTACATTCAGCCGAAGAAGGATGAGAACTATGTCCACCTCTACAGGACAGTCTCAGATATTCTATGGGCATATCCGGAGGTAGAGGCGGTCTCAGCAAGGCTGGCAGGAAAAGGAGCGGCCAAGCACAAAGACGAGGTTCAAGCGATCAGCTTTCTGGGCGTCAATCCAGAGGACGAGGACAGGATGATGGACGTTCAGGGCGATATAATCTCAGGAGACTTCCAGGATCTGGAGCGCAGGAAGTATGCTGCTTTCATTGGAACTGGTCTGGCGGAGAAGCTGAAGCTCGATCCTGAGGAGGGCTTCACCCTGGCGAGGGGGAACAGATCGGTCCGGATAAAGGTGGCCGGCCTCTTTAAGACCGGCACAGCAGCGGACGATTCTTTGATATATATCCCTCTGATCCTGGCCCAGGATCTGATAGGGATGGGTGATGTGGTCTCCGAGGTCGATGCCAAGGTGGCTGACATCTACCGGGCCTCGCTCATCACCGCCGACCTCAATCGGCGGCTTGGGTATGACTCAAAATCCTGGCAGGACTTGAATGCCGACATCCTCACCCTTATTGAGACTCAGAGGGTCTTCGCCTGGATATTCTATTTCCTGATCATTGCCATCGCTGGATTTGGCATTGCCAACACCATGATCATGATAGTCTCCCGTCGGACGCGGGAGATCGGCATTCTCATGGCCATGGGCGCGACCCGCCGGTCAGTGCTCAAGATATTCATCCTGGAGAGCCTGATCCTGGCCCCGCCTTCTGCTCTGCTGGGAGGGATTCTGGCTTATCTGGCCGCTCAGCTCATAATGTCCTATGATATCGAGCTGCCCTCGGAGATCTATATGGTCTCAAAAATGACTGTAGCCATGAGGCCGGAGTTCTTCATCTGGGCGATGGCCATCGCCTTGGGGGTCAACTTCGCAGCCGGGCTGTATCCCGCCTGGAAGGCCTCCCGAATGGATCCTGTGGTAGCGATTGCAGGCGGATGAAGGCTATGAGGGAGAGGGCAGCCTCTTGCAGCTCATCCACCAGCTCAGAGGGGACGTAGGCTCTGGGGGTCTGGGAGCGGGCGATACAGGCCAGCACAGGAGCAGATAGGCATTCCAGCAGTCTCCTGGCCTTCCTCAGCCTCTTCTCAATCTCCTTTTCCGTCCATCCTCTATCATCAATTGCGCACAGGCCATCCAGGTCAATGCCGATGACCACAGGATATCTGCTCTCATCCATATCGCTCTCGAATCTGGCGGCATCGATGCTCTCAGGAGCAGGGATCAGTCTGCCGTTCTGCTTTCTCAGCCTTGTACGCTCCCCATCCCATTCGATAAGATCGACCCTCCTCCCGCCCTCGAATGATGACCTCGTCCTCGTCCTGGGTGCATCCACGAGCTCTCCATTGCATACTCTCCCGTAGGCATCTATCCTCTCTCCTCTGGGGTCAAAATGGTATAGAGTGCCGACGATTCCATAGTGAAAGGCAGGGCAGGTGAAGTTTCCTTCATTCAATCTCCTGCGGGTGTACTCGCAGATCACCGGCATCATCTTATCCAGATAATCGAATATCCCCCGGCCCTCCCTGGCCGGCAGTAGGGGGCAGTCTGAAAACATATCATGATGCTTGTCAATTCGAAGCACGACTAGCGGCAGCTTACGAGCGATGTACTCTCTGATCCAGTGAGGAAGGACCTCCTTATGAGAGTCGACTATCACTATCTTCATAATACATCCTCTGGTCGTCCGGGCCAGCCATGACTATAATGATTAATCATTTCATTGAACTTATATGCATATAAAATTATCTGTGAACTATCGGGATTATATATTCATATCATCTACATATAATATTCCTAAATATCATCTACATATAATATTCCTAAATATCATCTACATATAATATCACTCATATCATCTTCACATATTATCACCTATATCATAAAATTATATTGTAAAATCACATCGAATGCATGAATTGTGTACATGAATACGAGACTTAACATGGGGGAAAAATGGATCTATCAGAAGCTGAAATGAGATTCTATGAGCAATAATGATGAAGATCTATCCACCTTTCTCATGGGCTATGGATTCACAGAGGATGAGCTTTTTGCAGTAACCTATGAGCTCAATTCCTTCCGCTCTATTCCCGAGACGACTGTGAAAAGGTACCTCATCCGGGTCCTTCAGACCATAAACGAGGATGATCGAGCGGCCTTTTTAAAAGGGATCCTGGTCGGCGTGGCGATAAAAAATGCTGTAGATGCTTTGAATGATGCCTTGGATGAGGAAGATATCACCGATGAGGAGATGAGAGTGGCAAGGGAGATTGAGAGATTGCAGGGTTTAGATCGAGAGGGTCAGTAATGCAATTCTGATATCCCAGGCTCGATCATGCAATTGGCCCCGTATCTACATCCTCGCCGCACAGGCCATCCTCTTCTGCTCGCTCGGCGCATCACTGGCCGAAGGGACTGTCTCTTCCTCTATCTTCAGCCTCTCCCTCAGGAATCGGCCGGTATGGCTCCTCTTCACCCGCGCCACCTCCTCCGGGGTGCCGATGGCCACCACCCTGCCCCCGGCATCTCCTCCTTCCGGCCCCATATCGATGATGTAGTCTGCTGACTTGATCACATCCAGGTTGTGCTCGATCACCACCACTGTATTCCCTTTGGCCACCAGATCATCGAGGACCTGGATCAGCCTCTTCACATCATCGAAGTGCAGCCCGGTGGTCGGCTCATCGAGGAGGTAGACCGTCCTGCCCGTCCCCCTCTTGGCCAGCTCACGGGTCAGCTTGATCCTCTGGGCCTCGCCCCCGGAGAGGGTGGTCGAGCTCTGGCCCAGCTTGATGTAGCCCAGCCCCACTCCCAGAAGGGTGTCCAGCTTGCTCCTTATGGCCGGGATATTCTCGAAGTGCTCCCTTGCCTCCTCCACTGTCATATCCAGAACCTGGGCGATTGATTTACCCTTGTACTTGACCTCCAGTGTCTCCTGGTTGTAGCGGCTCCCTTTGCATTCCTCGCACTCGATATAGACATCGGCCAGAAAGTTCATCTCGATCTTGATCAGGCCATCTCCATGGCAGTTCTCACACCGGCCGCCCTGGACATTGAAAGAGAAGCGACCGCCCTTGTAACCCCGGACCCGCGCCTCCTTTGTCTGGGCAAAGGCCTGGCGGATGGGATCGAAGACCTTGGTGTAGGTGGCGGGATTGGAGCGGGGCGTCCTGCCGATGGGGCTCTGATCGATGACGATCACCTTGTCCACCTCAGCGTCGAAGCTGATATGGTCGTATTCTCCCGGGCTCTCACTGGAGTGATAGATCCTCTTCATCAAAGCCCGGTAGAGGGTGTCATAGATCAGGGTGGACTTGCCCGATCCCGAGACGCCAGTGACCACCGTCAGGATGCCGAGGGGAATGTCCACATCGATATTCTTGAGGTTGTTCTCCCGGCAGCCTGAAAGATGGATGAACTTATGGCTCCGCCTCCTCTTTGCCGGCACATCGATCCTCTTTTTGCCGCAGAGGTACTGGCCGGTCAGGGATTTGGGATTGGCCTCAATCTCCACCGGGGTGCCCTCGGCCACCACATAGCCGCCATGGATTCCCGCCCCCGGTCCGATGTCCAGAACATGATCGGCATTGCGGATGGTATCCTCATCATGCTCGACCACAATCAGTGTGTTTCCCAGGTCTCTGAGCTTCTTTAGGGTCTCTATCAGCCGGGAGTTGTCCCGCTGATGCAGGCCGATGGAGGGCTCATCCAGAACGTAAAGGACGCCGGTCAGGTTCGAGCCTATCTGGGTGGCCAGGCGGATGCGTTGTGCCTCCCCCCCAGAGAGGGAGCCGGCGTTTCGAGAGAGGGTCAGATATCCCAGGCCCACGTGCTCTAAGAAGCCCAGACGGGAGCGGATCTCCTTTAAGACCTGGCGGGCGATCTCCCTATCCTTGGCTGAGAGCCTCTCATCGAGATGCAGGAAGAACTGATTGCAGTCGCTCACCGATAGGTCTGATACATCTGCAATGGAACGGTCCAGGATCTTGACTGCCAGGATCTTCTCCTTCAGCCTTTTTCCCTGGCAGGAAGGGCAGGGCAGGACCCGCATGAACCTCTCCAGCTCCTCCCGGCGGTACTCGGAGCTGGTCTGGCTGTAGAGTCGGATGCTCTGCGGTATCAGCCCCTCCCACTGGGAGCGGTGCGACCAATAGACGTCACCGTTCTTCATGCTCATATTCATGCGGATCTTATCATCTGATCCGTACATCAGGGCATCATACTGCTCTGAGGTGAGATCCTTGATCGGCGTGAAGATATCGAAACCGAAGTGCTTGGCCACTGCTGCCAGGTGCTGGCCCCGCCAGCCATCGATGATATTGCGATACAGGGCTACTGCTCCGTCGGCGATACAGCGATCTTTGTCCGGTATGATCAGGTCGGGGTCGAACTCCATTCTGAAGCCCAGGCCGTTGCAGGACTCGCAGGCTCCAAAGGGGCTGTTGAAGGAGAACATGCGCGGCTGCAGCTCCTCGAAGACCAGGCCGCAGACCGGGCAGGCCATGCGGGCGGAGTAGACCCTCTCCCTTCCATTCTCATCCAGGACATAGACCAGCCCTTCAGCCTTCTTCAGGGCCTTCTCGATCGCCTCCACCAGGCGGGACTTATCCTCTCCCGGGTCCAGCCGGTCTATCACCACATCGATATTGTGTTTTCTGTACCGGTCAAGCTCTATCTCCTCGTCAGTTCTGATTATCTGGCCGTTCAGCCTCACCCGGGCGAAGCCCTCGGCGTTCAGATCTTTGAGCAACTGGCCATAGGTTCCCTTCTTCTGGCGGATGACAGGGGCGAGGATGGTGACCATTCTATCCTCTTCACTCCTCCCCTCTTCCTTTTTCCCCTCTTCCTTTTTCTTCATCTCCTCCAGGATGCTGACGGCGATTCTCTCCGGCGACTGGGACTCGATTCGTATTCCGTGCTCCGGACAGTGGGGGACGCCTATTCTGGCGTAGAGCAGGCGGAGGTAGTCGTATATCTCGGTCACCGTTCCCACAGTGCTGCGGGGGTTTTTGGAGGTGGTCTTCTGCTCGATGGATATGGCGGGGGAGAGGCCATCTATGGAGTCCACATCGGGCTTGTCCATCTGGCCCAGGAACTGGCGGGCATAGGCGGAGAGGGATTCCACATATCGGCGCTGGCCCTCAGCGTAGATGGTATCGAAGGCCAGGGTGGATTTGCCCGAGCCTGAGACGCCGGTGATGACGATCAGGCTGTCCCGGGGAAGCTTGACATCGATGTTTTTCAGGTTGTGCTCGCGGGCACCTTTTATTATGATTGATTTCATATTAAATTCTATATAGTATGACCACTCTAGCCAACTCTGCTGATGGTGGCTGTTCCGTATCCAGTAAGGGCACCATAGCGATAAGCAGTGTACTTGGCGGGCACATTCAATTTGCTGAGATCGAAGGATATGGAATAAAGCTCAGCGCCGCTCTCCGGCAGGATGTCAAGGCTCATGGTGTTGCCGGATGCAGTCCCGCTGGCCAGGGCCATCTGGGTGGTCTTGGCGGCAGTGAGGCTCCCCCGGCCAAATAGCCTGGTTCCGCTCTGATGGAGCTCCAAAGCGATGCTCTGGCCCTCAGAGAGCTGGAGGAGCCATCTTCCTGAAAAACCGGTCAGAGCGGTGTTCGTGGCGGGAGGAGCAGTCACAGCCGTCGCAGGGGGGCTGGAGAGGCTCTTTGGGACAGGGGTGTTGTATGCGCTGTATCTTCCCAATGTGGTCTTGCCGGAGGTTGATCCCAGGGGGGAGACGGGTTTGGATGAATAAGCGGCAGGTGCTGATGTTGCGCCGGCGCCGACCTTCATCATGAATATGGGGTCGGTGAAGTATTTGCCAGCGTCGCCTGTATAGCTTCCCACATATCCGCCCTCCAGATAATCGCTGGCGCTGCCGGGCAGGGCCAGGATGGAGAGAAGAGCCAGAATGCCGAGTATCTTTATCATGTCTCTCACTGATCCAGTGGCGTTCGTCAATTAACTTAAAGATAACCGTCGAATATTGAGGAGGGAATTCTGGAGGGAAATTCGGGATGTGGCCCGCGCCGCCCGGTGGCGGGGAGGGCTATCCAGGGGAGGGGTGGGGGGGCGATGGGAGGGATGGGCGGGCTCATTGCACTCTATGGCGAAAGCGGGATGCTCGGGCCTCACCATCTGGGCACAAAAGAGGATTTTCTGCAGTATATTTCCCACACAATTCAGCGAGGGGCTAATATAGGCGGGATATTATAACACGCATCCAGCAAATAGCTTTATCTACAGGCTAACTTATTATCTGGGGAGGGAAAGAAGTTGGCCATTCTGCCTGATTGGTCGAAATGCATTATCGATGTTTCTCAAATGGAGAGGGAGGGATATTTTCATCGACTTGCATGGGCTAGAGTCCAGCACCCAGTAAGCCTTCTGGCCTTGCCGGATGGGGAAGCTTTTTGGGTGGTTGGAGTGGCGCGGCCCAGCTACCGTCTTCCGGGAGCGGAGAGCGGAGGGGTGCTAGTGGAGGATGAAGCAAGGCAGCAGATGATGTTGAGAGGGAATGGGAGAATTTCAGAGTCTTGATCATCAAAGGGCAATTTGGATGAGAGCATGGCAGATGCAGATGGTACATGAGGTGACTTTGGCATCGCATATGAGTTATGAAGGGTGATAATTATGCAAATTAAGATTCAGACTCTGACGCCACTTTGGACCGGCGGTGTGGACGGCAAAATGGACCGCATCCATGAGACGGGCATCATTGGAAGCATGCGCTGGTGGTATGAGGCAATAGTGCGGGGACTGGGGGGGTGGGCATGTGATCCAACGTCTGATAATAAATGTCGTTATAATCCAAGAGATATTCGCTCCCCTAAAGAGCAGTTATGTCCTGCATGCTATGTGTTTGGCGCTACTGGTTGGAGGCGACAGTTTCGGTTGGAGGTTATAGAAAATGCTATCTCAGATGCATCAATTCAGCGTTTAATTAAAGCAAATCGGAGGTATACTTATACTAATAAAAGCGGGAAAAAACACACTCGTACTCCTAAATGGTACTTTGAAACGCCAAAAGCCGGCCAGATATCTATAGAGGCTTATAGCCTGTCTCAGGGCTTCCAACTCGGGATTATTGAGGGATTGCTTCAGTTCATGATCGAATGGACTGCACTGGGAGCAAAAGCACAGATGGGATTTGGAGTGATGCAGCCGATAAGTGATCGGCTTGATGCCAATGTTTTCTTGAATTGCATAAAAGGAATAGATAACAATCACAACTCTAATTATTTACCATCTCTGCAAAATATTTTCTTGGCTAAAATTCAACTACAAAATGCTAATGACCGAGATATATTTGATCTAAAATATGATCTTCGCCAATTGTTTGCGGTAGATGATAATTTACGTCATTTTATTATGGGCACTATCAAAGGCCAGCGGACCGCATCCAAGATTAAGGTCTCTCGTCCCTATGACAATGGCTTAATTCGTGTTTGGGGTTGGATTCCAGAGAAGGCCTCAGTCTATTCAGAGAAGTGGAATAGAGAGAGCATTCTGCAGTGTATATACGGGCATCTGGATAGTTATTACTCTTTAAAAGTATGGCGCGAGATGAGTTCGGTGAGAGATAAAGTCGATAAAAATCAAGAAGATCCGCGTATATTTCTCAAGAGCCTTCTGAAAGTTGCTGTCAGTGAGTGATGCAAATGGATAATCGGATGACTTATCAGGAGTGGCCCACTTGGATTTATGCCCAACAAAAAAAAGAGGTTAGTGACCGGATTCAGGAGGTAGTATGTAAGCCATCAAAACGTGAGATGTGGATGGTCAATCATCTAACGCCATATCTCTTCAAAAGTGATGAACCTCTTTTCAAGGGTATCGAGAGAGCTACAATTTTCTATCGAGCTTATGAATCTCTGAACAAAATCACAACAGATAGAAGTAGGAAGGTATACAAATGGAGCGATGATATAAGGAGCGTTTATCGTGCAAAATTAGTTCCTAAACAGGAAATATCTCTTAATGATCTAGAAAAATTTCAGCCAGGAATACCTCATGATTTTAGCTCAATTTTCCCTCCTAGCTCCTGGTCCCTCCACCTCTCCTTCACCCTGCGCAAGCCCTACATCAGCCGAGATGATACCGACTTCTATATCCTGGACAATCCGGTGAAGAAGGAATGGATCTTCAAGGTCCCCTACATCGCTCCCAGTCAGTGGAAGGGCGCGCTTAGATCAGCGATGATGCAGGAGCTGGTATCCGGGCTAAATTGCGGACAGATCGATGAGGGTGGTTTTAAGGAGGAGCGGCTACGACTCTGGCGGCTCTTTGGCAACGAAAAAGATGGCACATCAGATTTCCTGAACCGCTCCCTTGCCCGCCACCTCATGGGATCGATGCCCGAAGATGAGGAGGGAAAGCACGAATGGAAAAAACGTCTGGAAGCCAAGACGAAAGAAGTTGATGAGAGCTTCGAATCGGAGCTTAGCCACAGAGGCTACCACGTGGGCGACATCGAGGGCTTCCAGGGCTGCCTGCACTTCTATCCCACTTATTTCGACCGGATTGGGCTGGAGGTGATCAACCCCCATGATCGGGAGACAGGCGCAGGAAAGAATCCCATCTATTTCGAGTGCGTGCCCGCCGGCACCAAAGGCACATTCACACTGCTCTACGTGCCCCTATTTGGGCCCGAAGTGACCGAAGAGGAGGCAAAAGCGGATCTGAAGGCGGTGGCAAGAGGCGTCAAGGCGATGATGACCCGCTATGGCTTTGGAGCAAAGACTAGCAGTGGGTTTGGCGTAGTGGATGAGGAGCAGGTGAACGCAATGTTAGAGCCCAAGGGCTATCAAGATATTTGGCAAGAGGCTTGGTCGGAGGCGGCCAGATGAATGATTTGGATCGTTTGAGTCAATGTCGTCAGGGTCTTCTGCTGGCAGAATTGGCAGCATGGTTGCACGATATGGGCAAATGTTCTGATGAGCATATCATAAATCAATCCTCCAATAAACCCGCAGAATATTCCTTTAATAATAAGAGAGACTACTCGTATTTGCTCGATTCAGCGCCAACTCTCTCTATTCTTGGAGAGAGCATTACAATCAAAGAACTCGTTGAAGAAGCTAGGCCACGCGTCGTCGATGATATTAATAAATCATGGCTCTTGCGAGCATTGGGACGTTGTCACGGCGCAGCTCATGTTGAAAAAGAAGAAGCTGAAAAGACAGGAAAACAACTTCAAAATGATACCCGATTGAGCAACGTATTTGGGTTTGAGCAGACTCACTTATCCGATCTGTCCAATCGACTTAAAAGTTTGCCGTTTTCTTATCTGACAGACCGGGCCCTCTTCCTTCCAGCAGCAGAATTCGCCTTCTCCAAAGCTCCTGGAGAGACCCGACGACCCGAAAACGAGATCACTCTGTGGGATTGGTCCAGCATGGTAGCTGCGCTTTACAAGTCAGCAGTATCTGGAGCTTTGATCGGATTTAAGCCTGATCCGGCTGATCTAAATTGGCGCCTGCTCAGCATTCGCTTTGATGGCTTCTCTTTTTTTGTCCAGAACTCCCGTCTTCCTGACCTATTGTCACGTATAAAATTGCTAAGCCAAATCCTAGATGAGATACGCCAATTATTAGAGATAGGATATACTCTTGGAACAGAGGTATATCGTGATGAGAATGGTAGCATCTTTGTTGTACCTGGATGCGATAAAAGCAATTGCACTTTTGACCTGCTTACTTTGCAAGGCAGAGGCAAAAAGCTGATCGACCAGATTTTGGACAAGAGCTTCTCAGTAGTCGAGGGAGAACTAGTTCCCGAAATCAATATTGATTCGAAGCCATGGTGGGGTCAAGATCCCCTTCATATGAAAAAGAAGAGGCAAGGAGTTAGGCCTGACGATGAACTGCCACCCGTATCGAATCACTTGAAGCGGGCAATTTCATGTCCTAAACCAGATTGGGTTCGAAGCCAATGGGCTATCCAAGAAGAAATCTGCACTGTATGCGGCCTGCGACCCCAAGGACCCAGCGAGAAGTCAAAGGAAAGGTATGTCTGTGATGTATGTGAGCAGCGCCGCACGGACCGCTCTAAGGAGTGGGCTACTGAGAAGCTAAACACTACCATATGGATTGACGAGGTGGCAGACATCAATGGACGTCTCGCCCTGATCGTTGGCAACTTCGATCTAAGTAAATGGCTCAGCGGTGATCTGGTCCTCACCCTAACAGTTAGCAATCCGGCCAATGCTCAAAACAAAACCGCTGACCAGGTTTCAAAGAACCCCTCCTTCGCCCGCCTTCGCCGCATCTGGGAGACCACACAAGGATTCTGGCTGGATGTCTATCCTACAGATAAAGCAGAGAATATTCAAGAGTCGCTTGTAAATGAAACAGTCGGAATGGCTGGGGCACGCTTGGAGATAAGGGGCACGATTCGGCAAAGGAATGGAACTTATACACCAGGCCCCTATCATGCCTATGATCTAGTCTTGCCAAAAGGCATTAAATTGAGCGTTTCTTGGGATCCAGAAACAGACAGGAGTACGGAACCCAAAGGACGTTTTATTTCCATCGATAATCTGATCTACTTAGTTTCGCTGGCAGGTGACAAAGCTCCTCCTAGAGATAAGGATGAAAGAGAAGAAGATTACAGCATGCGTCTGCACAGATGGGCTGTCGAAGGGTTAAAAGAGCTGATCCAGGGGACCCTTACTATTGAAGAGGCCACTGGTTATGGTGGAAAAGCCAAGGAGTGGGGCGAGATCGAAGTCGACTGCATAAATATTATCCCTAATAGTCAGTACACTCCTGCTATCCCTATCTTAGCAGAGCCTCGCACCTTTATGGCTTTGGTTCCCGCAGACAAAGCATTAAAAACTGTCGAGGAAATCAAAGCCAAGTACGAGCGAGAGATGGGCAAGGTCCGAAACCGCCTTCCATTGCACTTATGCATTGTCTACGCCCACAGGCGCACACCCTTGCGGGCGATCCTTGACGCCGGACGGAGGATGCTAAAACAGAGCGCCAGGCCCGATGGCTGGAAGGTGGTGTGCGCTGCCCGAAAGCTGGCAGATAGAGGTGATACGCTACCAGAGAGGTTCAGCGCGGACAGAGCAGGACAGTTCAAAGAATGGCTGGAGATCCTTCTGGAGAGGGATGGCCGCAAAGCTAACTGGCTAGTCCCAGCGATGATGGGCGATGGCCAGACTCTTGATCAATGGTATCCTTATGTGTTCATCAACGGCAGCGAGCCGGTGGATAGAGATCGCCGATTCAAGGCGCCCAACCCCTGGACTGGCTCCGATGGCTGGCTGGTCCATGTCGCTGATCTGAAGACAGATGACCTGGTCTATTTCAACCCAGCCACCCTGGACTTTCAGTGGCTGGACAGCGCTGGCCGGCGCTTCGAGATATCTTATGACGGTGGCCAGCGCCGCAACCTGTCCCGCCGCCCATACCTGCTGGAAGAGCTGGAAACGCTGGAGCATATCTGGAAGACCCTGAAGGATCACTTGAGCAAGAACCAGATCTACATCCTGCGAGATCTCATTGAGGCCAAAAGGGAGGATTGGAAGGTTAAGACAGCAAACCCAGTGAGAGAAGATGTCTTCTGGCGTTTCTGCCGTAATGCTCTCGCAAATGCCCAATGGACTAAAGGCAAAAAAGATAGAAGAGAGGATAGGCTGCCCTGGGAATCCGAAGAAAAAGATCGCAAGGATTGGCTTGACCAGTGGGCGGATTATGCCGTTAGAGGCTGGATTACAGATGCTATAGAAATATATTTACAGATCATGAAAGAGGAGGTTTAAGATGAGTTTTAGCACCCACCGTTACCTGCTCATGACCACCGATCCTGTGCATATTGGTACAGGCGGGATGCGTCTGGGGCGGGTGGACAACAGCATCGTCCGGGAGCCGGGCACGCGCTTGCCCAAGATCCCAGGCACATCTCTGAGCGGGGCCATTCGGTCATATGCAGCCTATCGATATGGAAAACGCGAATGTGCCGGCCAAGGCGTTGAAAAGGAAAGAGGAAAAGGACATTGTGGACAGCTGACATGTCCGATATGCTATACCTTTGGCTCAATAAAAGGAGACAATGCAAATTCAGGGGTTGTCTCCATAGGAGATGCTCGATTATTGCTCTTTCCTGTCTATTCAATGGTCGGGCCGGTATGGGTAACAAGCCCATCAGCTCTCCAAGATTTTGGAATCGAAGATGAGAGCGTTGAAGGCAATAAAGCCAAATGGAATGGGGTGACAAATCAGGGACACCTAAATTTGGGCTGGTTGATGGTAGAAAAAAATGATGGAGATTGGGAAATACCCGAAAAACTGCCTGGTTCAGTTCGCAATCGCACCGTTTTAATCTCTGATAAGCTTTTCTCACAAGTGGTAAACAGCAACCTGGAGGTTCGTACATCAGTGTCTATAAATCCAGAAACAGGTGCAGCTGAAGACAAGGCCCTATTTACCTATGAAGCCATCCCACGGGCGGCGTTCCTGTGGATGGATGCTGTGGTAGACGACTATAGCAAGGGAGAACTTTGGAAAAATGGAGGTATAATTTGGAAAGCCCATAAAGAGGAAACGAGAGAATCATCTGACGAAATAAAAATCACTTGGCATGACAATTATATAGATGGTATGCCTTTGTATCCGGACTCAAAGGATAGTAGTAAACCTGAGCAAATCAACGGAGTGTCTAAAGGTTGGAAGTCCCCTGAAGATGTTATCCTCGCAGGTCTAGAATGGACCGAGCATCTGGGCATCGGCGGCATGGGCACGCGTGGATTTGGCCGGATGAGAGTGGTCTATCCATCTCAATCGCATTCTCAATTACAGACTGAAGCACAACGTGAGGAAGGGAGAACAAATGGCAGTTGAGAACCTCAATCTTGACAGGGTGGCTGCCGAGAGAGCACAAGCGATGGTAAGGAAAGCCAAGAATGGTGTTGATAAAGTGGAAAAGCCAGTTGATACTCTTGAGCGCCTGACCACTAAAGCGTTGGGCGTTCTTCAAGAACAGGGGATCTACGCCATGATGCTATTTCTCTTCTCACGCACCAGCGACGAGTATAATATCGCCCCCTTAATCCGTCCTCAACTATATGAAGCCTTGAAAGAACTCCCTGGCTTTGAGACTGCATCAATTGAAGATAAGTCCGATAAGGCCCTCGAATACTTCACAAGAAATATATTGAATAACATCGACACCCTTCTCCTCGTCCGCGACCTCTATGAACAGACGCTGATCTATGCCCGCTATGCGGCCAAGGCTGAGGGAAATAAGGAAACGGGAGGCTAGGGATGGCCTGGACCCATTACAAGCTCAAGTTCCGTCTACTGAGCCCAATTCACATAGGCTATCGAAAGGTAGGTAACCTTATGCAGACCCGCCAGTATGTGCCTGGCAAAAACCTCTGGGCTGCCCTCACCGCCCGATTGACCAGAGACTTTCCAGATATAGAATGGAACAATGGATACAAGGAAGTTGGAAAGAGAGTGGAAACGCAGTTCCGCTTTGGCTACCTATGGCCCAGTCTCGATGGGAATGAACCCTGCTATTCTTGGGATTGCGAAGACTTCGACTATCTCTTCTTAGATAGCTACGCCAGTACAGCACTTGATTATTCCTCCCACTCCGCTGAGGAGGGCAGTCTGCACGAGACGGAATTCATAGTCCCTGTGGCACGAAATGGAAAGCCAGTGTACCTCTTGGGAGATCTCTGGGTAAATGAAGAAGTGGAAGATAAGATCGATGACGAATCCTGGAAAGGGTCAATGGAGAACCTCCAGCTAGGTGGCGAGCGCAGTTATGGCTGGGGGCGTCTTGCCCTCAGCCCAGATTGTACAGGAAATAATAGCGGGAATGGAATAACAGCTGCCGGTCATCGTTGGCAAGAGGAGGGCGGAGAGAATGTCATCACGCTCAACAGAGGCGAAAAGATAACCGCTCATGCTCTAGCCAGTTCTGAGGCTGGCGACAGAGACCCGACCAATGATATAGAGGGACCTGTAGAGCCAATGGTAGGTCGGGAATGGGGTGCCTTTGCTGGCCAAAAAGTCTGCTACAGCGGTGTTTATTTTATGCCGGGAGGCAAAATCAGGAATGCAAATGACCAGGCCCAATTCATAATCGACCCCTTTGGGAGATGGATATCCTACAGAGATTAGATCCTGGACAAACCTCACCTGAGCGCACGAATACAGGGCGATGCTTCATGGGGCCTCCATTCCTTGCCAACTCCCGTGGCTCCCCGGTCATCATCGAGGGTCGAGCCCCCATCCGGGGATACAGCATGGCCTTGCACCTCCCGCCGAGCCCTCCCCCCCCGCCGCCATCGCTTTTTCCAATCCGCCTCTCGGGGCGGTGGTGGTGGCCACGCACAATCAGGAGTGGCCAGGTGGTGGACGTGACTCTGCCGGCGGAGGGATAGGGCGAAGCATATCGATTTGCTGGGCAATCCAGCAGTTCAGCCGGGCCCGTCGGGAGAATATTAGCGCCGATATATCACAAACCCCATAGCGGCATCCCTTGATTGTATCCAGGCCTTCCGGCATTGAGGGAGCCCAAGGCACTGCCGCAGGAGACCTGTAGAGACGACTCGCAGGCGCCCTAAAAAAAGCTCCAACACATCAATTCTAGCCATAATCCCGCCCAGCTTCAGGATGTTGATTGTGGCATATTCGAAGTCCAACCAATCTAATCAAAGTGGAGATCGTTAAGCCCCTCGGCAAAAAGATATTTATGATCATACCTATTCCTATACCTGCACAGATCAGACATAAGATTCAAGCCATGCAGAGACGATGATATGCCACCGGCGAGGAATGAGCTGAACGCCAGCCTGTATGAGCTGGCAAGGCGCTATGCTGAAAAGGCTGCAGAACTCCTAGGAGGCCAGCTCATTTCTATAGCTCTCTATGGATCCGTAGCCCGTGGACAGGCTGATCCTACCTCGGATATCGATCTGTTCGTTATGCTGCAGCAGGCTCCCTCGGGCATGCTGTCCCGCCGCCGCCTTCTCGATCCAGTGCATGAATCCCTGGCGTCTGAACTGGACGGACTCTGGAGACAAGGCACATATGCCGATTTCATAGAGGTGATCCGCACCAGAAGCGAAGCCAGACAGTTCCACCCCCTCTATCTGGACATGTCACAGGAGGCAATCCTGCTCTATGACCGGGACCGATTTCTGGAGAATTTGCTGGAGAGAGTAGGGCAGCATCTGATGAGTAGAGGAGCGAAGCGCAAGGTCATGGAAAGGTTTTGGTACTGGGATATCTCCGTATCAACACGTCTTGCCTCTATATACCGGCTGCTGAGGGCGAAAAGGGAGATCAGCTTCTAGGGGGATGAGCAGAGCGGCGTCCCTCCAGAGAACTTGTGCACCAGAGATGATGCCAGGGAAGCACTATTAAAGACGCATGAGGTCTTAAGAGAATGCCAGCTGCTCATTGAGCAAAAGAAGGAGAATCCTGATTAAAGCGAAGGGAGCCAATGTCAAATCTCGTCATCTACTCCATTGCCGTCTCCTCCCCCATCACCCCAGCCGAGCCGCTCCCGCCACTGCCTGACATCCCCCGTGGCTCTCTGGTCATTGTCGAGGGCCGAGCACCAATATGGCGATACGGCATGGCCTTGCATCTCCTCCACGGCTCTCCCGCCGCAGCCATAGCATTCTACGACCCGCGCCTGGGTGCAGTGGTTGTGGCCACTCACAGCCAGGAGTGGCAGGTAGGGCAGGTGGTGGACGTGACCCTGCCGGCGGAGAAATAAGTCGACGCAGTTCCATTTGCCGGGCAGGCCTGCAGTTCATCCGGGCCCGCCGGGAGAATACCAGCGCCGATGTGGACAATGTCGAATCTAAAATAGACCATATGGATTATATCAGGAGATGATAAATTGAAAATGATTCAAGTTATGCTAGTCGGGGGGCGTCAAACGCCTAATGTAATCGGTGTTATGAAATTTTCTCCAAATCAAATAGTCTTAATTGTATCAAAAGACGAAAGAAAACAAAAAGACATCTTATTAGATAGCTTAAGAAGTATAAAATCATTAAATCCTCCCGATGATGAAGATATAATAGAAGTAGATGCATATGATTTTCCGGCAAATCTTGTGGCTATTAGAGGCGTTTGTAATAAATATCATAATAAACAAATACAATTCAATCTCACTGGCAGTACGAAAATAATGGCCTTGGCGGGCTATGAAATAGCTCGAGAGAAAGAGATTGCATCATTTTACGTTGCGGGAAATCGAATACTTTGGCTTACGGGGCAAGAGCATCAAGCGATTGAAACAATCGATCTAAATATCAAACAATACCTCAAGATCTTTGGAAGAGACATTTCCCACAAATTTAAATTTGATAGCCTAAGCTTTGATAAGCTTTGCGCGATTAATGCGGCTAAATTATTGGCCATTAACACCACCCATTCTGCAAATATGCTTAAAAAGATCAGAAAAAATGCCAACAAAACCAAAGATGGTTTGCAGGTACCTCTTGGCGACTTCAGTGAAGATGAGAAAAGAATAGCAATGAATTTGAAAGATGAAGGAGCATTGGATGTTGACGGTGATCTTATTAGGATAAGATCGAACAATGATCTGGAATTTTTTAAAGGTAATTGGCTTGAAGTTTTTGTCTATAATGAAGCCCTCAATAAAAAAGATGGGGCTGGAGTTCCAATATTTGATTATTGCGACATAAGCCTTGAAATTAAATCAGATCAAGCTGAAAAAGAAATTGATGTAGCCTGCATACATGAAGCCCAGCTAATACATTGTTCTTGCAAGACAGATGGTGATCCATTTAAAACCGCTTACTTGGACGAACTACACTCTATAAGCAATATGATAGGTGGACGCTTCTGCTCGCGCGTGTTCGTGACAAATGCCGTTTTCCCCGATAAAACAAAACAATCTCAATTCCTTGATCAAGCTAAAGAGAGAGAAATTGTAGTTGTAACTGGAAATGAACTCGCAAATATCGGGAAAATACTTTTTAAACAAGCGAAAAAGCCAGAATTTCGGAGAGTATAAATTTTGGGTGGCATGGACGATTATGAATCAGATCGATAAATGGAAGTGACGACTCCATCGCCGTCTCCTCCCCCATCACCTCCCGCCGACCCTTCCCCCTCCCGCCGCCGCCATCGCTTTTTCCAATCCGCCTCTCGGGGCGGTGGTGGTGGCCACGCACAATCAGGAGTGGCCAGGTGGTGGACGTGACCCTGCCGGCGGAGAAATAAGTCGGTGCAGTTCCATTTGCCGGGCAATCCTGCACTTCAGCCGGGAGCTATTGGAGAGCTATTAGAGGGCTATTAGAGGGCCATTGGAAAACCATTGGGGAACAATGGCGCGAAATACATCCCAGGCTTATAAACGATATGCTTCGATTGTATCCAGCATCAATCACCTCACATACTCATAATGCCTGTACCCCTGATGGTCTATCCGGGCTAAAACGAACTCCTCTGAGGGCCGGTTCAGGCTCTCCTTCCCCTCTCCCTCATGAAGAAGCTCATACTCCTGCAGGGAGATCTCCCTTCTCCTCTCCAGCCTCTCAAATAAGCCCCTTGAGGGCACAGAGGAGATCCCCGGCATAGCCCGGGCAGAGAAGACCAGTGCAGAGCAGCCGCTTCCATAGGCCCCAAAGCAGAGCCTCTCTTTAGCCTGAACCTTTCTCAGCTCCAGGAGGCTGGCCAGCCCCAGATAGATCGATCCGGTGTAGATGTTCCCAACCTGGCGGGATAGAGCAGCAGAATCTTTGACCTTGGCATTGTAGGCCTGCTGAAAATACCTGCTGCGGGCGAAGCTGCGAGCATAGCCGGCCAGGTCGATCTGATATTTCTCCAGGTCAGCATAATTCTGAGGCTCGGGCTCCACTCCAATCTCCGCCTCAACATTCTTCCAATGGTGGCTATTCCTCCAATCCTGACGGAGTATGGCGGCTGAGGCATACTCCACCATCCTCGGATAGGGGATATGGAAGAGAAGGTGCTCGATCCAGTCGGTGGTGCACTCCCCCCTCTTCGGAGCGATCAAGCCCTTCTGAGCAGCCTGGGCGGCATAGGAGGCAAAAGCCCCCTGCATGGCGTCCAGATAACACTGATTGCTGTGCTTGCCGTTGACTGTTGCCGTTGCGCAGCCCAGGGGGCGGAAGAAGTCGTTCTCATCGCGGGTGAAGCAGCCATAGATCTGCTCCAGGGCAGCAATCCTCGGATCTCTCTTGACCAGCAAGGAGACGCTTCCCGCTCCCTGAGTGTACTCCCCTGGAGAGTGCAACGGGTATCTGGCCACATCAGTGGCGATGACCACTCCTATCCTCTCATCCTCCCCGGCTGCCACCCAGTAGCTGATGCTCTCCAAAGCCAGGGTGGTGCCGATACAGGCCGACTTGAACTCCACAGTGGAGCAGCCCTGGAAGGAACCGGAGCCATAAACCCTCTCCAGCATGCCGATGACATACGTCCCCATCGCTTTGGCCTCGTCGACTGCAGACTCAGTTCCCAGATAGATCTTGCCGATATCGCCGGGCTGGAGGTCGCAGCGGCGCATCAACTCCAGAAGAGACATGGCAGCCATGGTGGCGGCATCCTCATGGGCATCGGGAACGGCCATCCTCTCAACCCCGATCCCTCGCGTGAGCTTTTCCGGATCAATATCCCGCTGGCGGGAGAACTCTCCAGTTAAAGGCAGATAGAGCGAGGGGATATAGACAGCCATATCGTCGATCCCCACTGCCGCGCTCAATAGAGAATTGTCGGATGATATTTTTTTTGAAGAATTGCCAAGAATGCTGCTCAAAGTCGCCTCTCTCCTCTTGGTCAGAGGTTGAATGGATGCTATTTCAGGTTTTTGCTGCAATTAATCGGTAAATATCAGGAAAATATATCAACTAATAGAACCAATAAAGAGCCATAATTAAGGAGTGAAGGATATGACTGCAAGCGTATATAAAGTAATAGAGTTGGTAGGGACCTCGACCACAAGCTGGGAAGATGCCGTTAAGACAGTGGTGGACAGGGCGAATCAGACTCTCAGAGACCTGCGCATCGCCGAGGTCAAGGAGCTGGACGTCAGACTGGAGAACGGCAAGATCGCCGAGTTCAGGGCAAAGGTCCGCCTCTCATTCAAGTATGAGGGAGAAAGCGACTAGGCTGAGAAGATAGGTATGGTAAGCCACTGAGAGTTCGCCTCTCATGGCTGAGCCTGGCCTCTTCCTTCTGCAGGGCGCGACGGCTGCATCACCTCCCCTAACCCCGGAGGTGATGCAGCCGGCTGCAATCGAGCATCTCATCCTGCTCGTTGACACAGAATCGGTACCGGCATGGTTTTCCGTAGGGATGACAGGGGCCAGGTCATCGTTTTTGCCCGCACTGTCATCTCCTTGAAGGACTCTGAAGGCTCCTTGATGGGAGCATTCCTGGGGATCAGGCACTGGGGATCAGGCACTGGAGATCAGGTACTGGAGATCAGGTACTGGAGATCAGGTACTGGAGATCAGGTACTGGAGATCAGGTACTAGAGATCAGACCTGGAGATCAGGCCCTGCCGAAGACCTTCTTCAGCAATCCTCCGCTGCTCCGGCTCTTCTTGCTCTGTCCCGGCCCCTCCCTCCCAGGAGCCTGCTGGGCCCGGGGCCTTGAACGCTTCTCAGGTGCTCCTGCCGGGGTGGCGGCTTTTGCCCTCTCCTTGGAGATGATCTCTGTGCTCACTCCTCCATGCCTTGATCTCCTCGGCCGGATGTTGACAGTGACCGGCCTTTCTATCTCATTGCTGACCAGCATGGCCACACCAGCAGGCAGCCTCTTGATCTCGTCTTCAAGCTCTGAGGTCATGCCCTCCAGGCCCTTGCTCAACGCCTTGAGGTCATTGGGGTTGGTAACCCTCATGATGATCTGGGTGTTGCATTGAGATATGACGTTCTTGTCCACCCTGGCAGGCCTCTGGCTGATGATCATCAGCCCCAGGCCGAACTTTCGTCCCTCAGCGGCAATGGTGCGCAAAATATTGGTGGATGCTGCACTTCCTGTGCCCCGCTCGGGGATGTAGTTATGCGCCTCCTCCACCACCACCATCCCCGGAGAGATCAGCCTGCGTTTTCTGGCCTCGAAGATATCTGTCAGCAGATGGGCAACGATCATGGCCTGCAGTTCAGGAAGAATCCCGGTCATATCTATGATTGATGCTCTTCCCGGCCTGAGAAGTTCATCACATGGCGTTGCCGTGCCGGAGAATAGCCCCAACTCCATAAGAGATTCCAACTGCCCCACCAGATTCCACTTCACCTTGGAGTTGCTCCTCACCACCTGCTCGATGATGTCCTCCAGGGTGTAGACGTCCGTCTCCGCCCTCAGGGCATTGATGGCCTCATAGAGCAGCCCCAACTGGCCGCTGCTGCTCTCACTGGGAATCATCTTCGCCACCTCCCTGGCTGAGAGGTTCAATGAGTTGAAGCGAAAAGGCCTGTCCGCCCTGGGATTCATGGCCATCTCACCCGGAGTATAAATAGTGATATCAAATCCACGCGGCTTGACCTTATATCTGCTGAAATCGCCCACCTTATTCGGCTCCCTCATGGAGGCATACTCCCCATGGGGATCGATCACCAGCAGTGCTACCTTCTTCTCCAAAAGCTCTTCCAGGATTACTGCGGCTGTATATGATTTCCCTGAACCTGTCTTTGCCAGAACGCTGCAGTGCTTCTGCACCAGGGTGTTGGCATCCAGCTCCACCCGGATATCGTAGCCCTTCAACATACCGATGTACATGTCGCCTCTCGACAGGCCAAGGGTCGCCTTGATCAGCTTCTCATCGGCCACGAACACCGGATCGCCAGGGCGGGCGGGGCTGGTAGGGAGGCGCAGCTTGCCGTTGCTCTCCACTCCGATCACCCTGGACTCGGCGATCATCATCTCTTTGGAGTCGTAATTTCTGCTGGCATCAGTGAGCTGGCTTATGCTGTAGGCAGTATTGGAGCGCTTGATATCTTCTACCTGGGCTAATATCCATTCCCGACCATCTCCTTTGGCCTTTATGTAAGCGCCCCGTCCAACCTCTTTATTTATGAGAAATTTGAATGCAACAGGTGTGGTCTCGCCAACTATTGTGCCCACCGACCCTTTTACTATCGATCTCAAGGAGCATCACCGCAAGGATACGCTTTCATACTCCGTCCATTTTTCAAAAATTTTTCCCTTCCTCCATTGCTGTATTGCTGTATATCAGTTATTGCTGTATATCAGTATTTAATAGAGATCTGGAAGTATAAAAAGATTGGTCCGGGTCGAGGGGCCTTATGTCTTAATTACTATAATTATAAATTTGAAGGGAAAAGAGGGGCTGGGGCCAGATCCCAGCCTCGGCCTCTGTCCATCTCTTGAATGAATGGCTCGCTTGCATCAACCCTCCTCAGGGGGAAGCTATCCCCTCAACCAGGCCGCTGATCAGGGAGAAGCCAATTCCGCTGGCAGAGGACTGCTCGGGAGTGACCACTGCCGTCCAGTATCCCTTGGCCGGATCTCTCAGGAAGTAGTAGTTGTAATTGGAGCCGGTAAGGTGCAGAGCATTCTTATCGCCATCCCTCACAGAGAGGGTGATCCCATTGGGCTGGATCAGAGTGAGAGTGAACGGGATGCCACCCTCAGGCCAGGAGAGTCCCACCATCTCTGCCCGGTCAGAGATACTCTGCCCGCCCGGGAGCTGATAGATCTTGCTTGTGCCCAGCTGTCTGGCGAACCTGATGCCGGATCCGCCTGAAAAGGCAATGCCATTCTCCACCTGCAGAGCATCAAGGGCAGTGACCGTCTCGTTCCAGGGCAGGATTATGACCTTCCCTGATTCAATGGTATAGGATTTTGTTGGAGGGCTGCTGCTGGCGGCGGCAGTGCCTGGAGCTGGGCTGCTCGCAGTTGCCGCGCTGGGTGCGGCTATTACCGGTACAGGCCTATGCGGATAATAGTATTTAACAGGCAGGTAGACATAAGGATATGGATAGGAGTAACCGAATGGAGGGTAATAGCAGTACGGGAAGCAGTGAAAGCGGAATGGGCCGCATATCGGCACATGGACGCAACCCCGGGCCTTATCGCAATAATCTATGGTGCAGGGATCGCCGTCATCGCATATTAGCGGTTTGAAGACCGGCTTTCCATCCTCGCATTCGACTGTGCAGTAATCATTGTCGCGGTTTATCTCCATATTCTGGCACCCAGCAAGCTTATTGCAAGAGTCCTCAGTGCAGGGATTGCCGTCATCGCAGTTCACTGGCCTGTAGACACATGCCGTTCCATTATAGGAATCGATGGTGCATGCATCTCCATCATCACAGTTTATTGGCGAATGAATGCATTCTCCCTCATAGCAATAATCGAAGTTAGTGGGATCATTGTCATTGCATGTCTTAAGAAAATGAATGCACTTTCCATTGACAAGATGATCATCGGTGCACGGGTCGCCATCATCGCATTCTGATACATTCTTGATCAAAGCGCTCATCTCGGCCATTGCGGCGCCGGTCATGTTCTCCAGTGCATCGCCGGTCAGGTTCTCAGATGCGACACCGATCATGCCATCCAGTACGGCGCCGGTCAGATTCTCCTGTATAGTACCGGTCAGGTTCTCCTGTGCAGGACCGGTGAGGTTCTCCTGTGCAGGACCGGTGAGGTTCTCCTGTGCAGGACCGGTGAGGTTCTCCTGTGTAACGGCAGCCAGGCTATCCTCTGTGGCACCGATCAGTTCGTCCTCTGCAGGAGCGGCCTGGTTCTCTGCCATGGGAGTGCTTGAGGCTGTCTCCTGGCCGGCATCATCAACACCAGCACTCTCTGGGCTGAGGAATACGCCAAAAGCGATCCCGGTTTGAGGATCCAGAGGGCGATCCAGAGGGCTAGTATTCTTGTTGGCTCCGGCAGGCGGACAGCCACAATACTCGCGAATCTGCTCGCTGACCTCATCACAATTCACAGGATCATGGATGCATCCGGCCAGCCCGGGATAGTCGTTGGTACAGGGGTTGCCGTCGTCGCAGCTCACAGGAGACTGAAGAACGCTGCGCCCCTCGGATTGGGGCATCACAGATGCATTATATGCACTTGCATTCAGAGGCACACTACCATTAGAGCGTATCCTGGGATTGGCGTAGGTTATAAATGAGCTTCCATAGCAGCTCAGAGGAATATGCTCGCATTTGGTTCCATTGCAGATGTCCTTGGTGCAGGGATTGCCGTCGTCGCAGTCTCCGCATTGGGCTGAGACGCCGATGGGTATCAGCAGCCCGCATAGGATAAGTATTATTATACAGTGATATATCTTACCTTCCATATGATATTTGATCACACTTCACACCCCAAACCATTCTCGGTGTAAATCCTATTTATATCTAATCTTCGCTCCCTCCCGGGTCTATACCTTTCCCAGAGCCTATATAATCGCTCTATCAGCAGATTGATGGCCAAGATATAGCAGATATTTCCACTAATATCTTTAACCATTCCTTTATTGAGATGGGAAATACCGATATAGTCAAAAGAATGAATATAAATATTACATAACAGTGTTCAGAAAAGAAATACTCGAATCCTCTAAAGCAGTCTTGATGAAATCGCATCCTATACCCAAAGAAGAGCTGTTTGTGCCTTATGCAGCGCAGGATGCTTGAGCATTCTCCCCCTGGTGAGTGAATGGGCGGGTGGATGAGTGAGTGAATGAGTTTTATAATTCTTATCGACCCGCTTTAAAATTTAAGCATACAGCTACCCTATTAAGGATCTTCTTACAATATAGATCATTTCTGACAATATACATCATTATCTCTATATTTTTTGTTTATATCGCCTGCGATGAGACCCCATTTGAATCGAGCGTATTTGAATGATTTTTGTGGAGATTGCGGCCATAGCAGAGCCTATCTAAAAATTATAAATAACTGATGGAACTGAGGGATTCTGGAGACAAGAACAGAAAAAACCAGATAGAAACGTAAAAATGTTTTCAATGTTCATTATGGGGGCCATCTAAGTTAAGTGAATCGGAATTATTTAAGAAGATGATAAACAGTGTACTCCTGCAAAGATCTTGCCTGCTATATTCATTTTTTCTCTCACCTATATTATTCTACGCTATATGCCAGCCTAGCTAGGGAAATCCTCCTCCGCCACAAGAATCTTCTCCATAGCCTGGTTTGCATCAGGTACAGCCTCTTCCAATGCTATCATCCATATACTATATGAAGTTCCATCCCATGTTTCTTCGGTTTCAAACTCCAAAGGCCTATCCAACTTGTAGCGTACCTCATCTTCTAGAAACTTTGAATTATCTCGATCCCAGCTGTTTCCAACCCTGAAATATATATTGTACTTTCCATCAGTTATTCCTGATATTTTAAATGTCTCTTTAGATCTAATGAAGACCTCCATAAGCGGCTTTTGATTCAAATCAGTAATTACGATAAGAGCATCCTTCTGACTATTATCGTTTATTATCGTCAGCTCTCCCAGCCCATATCTTTGCGTATCCTTTATGAATTTGCCAGTCAATGGCCGATATCCCTGCTCCTGAGCTGCCGCTGCGCAGACAAGTGCAATTAAAATAAAAATTGATATCACATATCTTTTTGTGCAGTTCATCTTAATCCCAGCTAGAAACCTCTACTCTACCCAATTAAGATCTTTATCCACGGTTAATTTTGAGCCCGCATCAAATATCTTTCCATCTACGGTTACAGGTACGTCCAGAGTAATCTTTGTGCCATAACACTGGATGAGCATTTTACTATCTGAAATCTGAATTGATGTAACGCTTGGCCAAGGATGATGCTCATTCAGGAGCGGTTCACGTTGCATGCTTCTTGAATGACAGCCAGACAACTCTCAAAAGATAGAAATTTCAAATTACTCTTTCATCTATATACAGTAACCCACCTCCAACATTCGCAATTCTCATTTGGCCCATTCCAGCCAGCGGGGCAGACTCCACAGCGCCAGCATTCTCCTAGGGCATTTGGTCCTTTCCATCCATCTGGACAGCTCTTCCCTAAATAGCCACTAACTCTATCTATACCGCCAGATTGAGAAGGGAATATTCCAGTAGTCTCTGGCAAAGAGGCCGATTGCTGGATTGGGCTAGATAGATCAGGGCCGTTATCATTATTATCATCATTTGCTAATTTGGGCAGGGCAGGAAAATCCTCCTCAGATACTGGAACCATCCCTATGGCTTCATTTACGTTAGGTGCAGCATATTTTAAAGCAACTGCCCGCTCGCTGCAGATTTTTTCAGTAGAAATTTGTTTGGTATTGAATTCAAGCGCTCTATTTAATTTATATAATACTTCATTTTCCTGGAACATTAGATCAGTTTGAATCAGCCCCTTTCCAAGCTTGAAATATATGTCGTACTGGCCATCATTTATCTCCGTGATTCTGAATGACTCTCCAGACCTTATGAAGACTTCTATTAGTGGTTCCTTATTTAAATTAGTGAGCACTGCAAGAGCATCTCTGTTGCGGTCGTCATTAGTTATTACCAGCTCTCCACATCCATTCCTTAACATATCTTTTATAAACGTGCCAGTCGATGGTCGATATCCCTGCCCCTGAGCTGATGCTGCGCAGACAAGTGCAATTAGAATAAAAATTGATATCACATATCTTTTTGTGCAGTTCATCTTAATCCCAGCTTGAAACCTCGACCCAATTGAGATCTTTATCCACAGTTAATTTCGAACCAGCATCAAATGTCTTCCCATCTACGGTTACAGGTACGTCCAGAGTAATCTTTGTGCCATAGCCTTGGATAACTGCATCCCCATTCTTAATCTCTATTTGTGTTAGATTTAAATCCCAACCTTCATCTGTTACCTTAGTCACATTTCCTTCTGTCCGCACCCCATAAATCCCCAAGGCTCCTTCAGGATAAGTCGCCAGGATTTGGGAATATGTGGGTAATGCCTTTGCAGATATGTTTTCTTGTGGAAATTGTACTCGTCCTACTGCATTTGTGCTCTTCTCTCGCCATTCCATCCATTTTTGCTGATCCTTGTCTAAATCCACTCCAGTGATCTTCCGCAAAGCTAATGCTGAACTATCTTGGACTTTTATGTCTTCATCTTTTAGTCTATTAATCAAAGGATCAATTGCTTCAACTGATCTAATATCCCCTAATGCCCTGGCTGCCCGGTTTCGAATTTTGCTATTGCTATCGTTCAAGGCAACCAGCAGTGGATCAATTAGAGGCTCTGAACTTGATTGCAGGTTAGAGGGATCGATAGGCATTGATGAAATTGCCGCTAAACCAGTCTCGTTATAAAGGCGATAGATCGCAATATTAACCCCATGGGATGTGTTTATATTTTCTTTAACGCTGGCTGTACCGGTCGTGAATCTACAATCGGCTGTTATTTATATAACCTATTCCTATATGCTACATGGGGTGTAGCAAAATGGGCAAAAGAGGTCCAAAGCCTCGATTCTTGGATGTAGCATGCCCGAATGAGCAGTGCAATCTATTTGGAATTGCTGGGAAAGGAAACGTCACTGTGTACGGAACTTACAAGATAAGCTCCGGCAAGGTCAGGAAATATATTTGCCACACATGTGGTACCAGATTCTGTGATAGAACTAACACTGCATTCTATGACACAAGAACAAACGAAGAAAAGATCAAGCTGGCTCTAAAAATGGCCATGCGTGGAATGAGTGTCTTAGGAATAGCTGAGATCCTTGAGTCAAAACCATCTACTGTAAGCACTTGGATCTCGAAAGCAGCAAAGCATAGTGAAAAAGTCAATGAAGTTGTCTTGAAGGATGTAGAGACCCCAAAGGTAGAGATGGACGAGGCATGGACTTTTGTGGGGAAAAACACTACCCAGAGAAGGTGAATACGAAGATAAAGGAACTTGGATCTGGATAAGCATGGCTGCAAATTGCAGGTTGGTGCTTTCACATGTTATCGGTGAGCGATCTCAGGAAAATGCAGATCAGCTCGTTTCAAATACTGCCAAAAGACTCAGATCAATGCCGCTCTTTGTGACAGATGGATTAAGACTATATGCAGCAGCTCTTCGAAAGCAATATGGAAAACTACAGCCGTTCGCACCAACAGGCAAGCGAGGGCGACCTCGAAGTCCTAAATTAATCGTAGATGAACTATTACAATATGCTCAAGTCATTAAAATGAGGGTCAACGGTAGACTAAAAAAGTGGTCAAGAGAATCATATTTGGCAAAGATATAGACCACAAAATGATATCTACCAGCTACATTGAACGGCAAAACCTGACATGCAGACAAGATAATAACCGCATATCAAGGAAAACCATAGGTTTCTCTAAGGAGACTGCAGAATTGAATAACCAAATGACCCTATATTTCGCGCACTTCAACTACTGCCGAAAGCATCGTGCTCTAAAATATAGAAATGAGATGGGCATAACGAAGTTCAATAGTCCCGCGAAGCAAGCTGGCTTAATCGATCATGTCTGGAGCTTGCAGGAACTCTTGACTTTTCCATATTACAAAACTCAAACCCATTAGAGGCTCACGACCGGCTGTACCACCAGGGCGATAATTGCCATCGGCTTGTACTGCAACTGAAATAAAATCTGTATTTGTTGGGCCGATGATTTCCACATTACCGGATATGACTTCAATTCCCCATAAAGAGGACCCTTGCAATAAAATATCTCCGCCAATACACAGATTACAGCATACAATTCCAAAGAGTATGCCAGTCAAGATTAACCTTATCTTCACAGAAATACCTTCTCATCATCTGTCCCATGCTAATATAGCAGGTCAATAATGATAAATATTTCGGCTCCTCGCTGTTTTGTGTGGGTGGATTTAAGGAATCGCTAATCCTATAGCTTGGTCCTTATAGCGTCATGACGGCCGGGAATTTGGGATTATCATGAGATGTGTCGCTACCTACCGACTCTACGCCGGGATTCATGCCTGATATTATCACGATTGAGTCCGCCTGCCGCTATCCTGAAGTTACCCACATGGAATAGCGAAGAGCCAATGTTTCTGAATGACATATACGTTGGATTGAACCCCTCTCTAAGTAGACAAAAAGTCAAACCCCATGAACAAGTTGTCCCTGTAAGAAGGATGAAAAACCCGATAAATCGGTCTTTTTAAACCAATAGATTGATATGAGCATGAAGGCTGCACATTGCTTGAGACCCTGATCTTGATACTGATCCCGATAGTTAAACCCGCACCTAAGAGATAAGATGGGAGAGAAAAAATAGCAGACTCAACCATCTAATCTTTTCTCCTCCCCTTCATCGCCCCCACAAACGCCAGGAACGGCGGCGAAGGCCGGCCCGGCCGGGACTTCATCTCAGGATGGAACTGCGAAGCGAAGAAGAAGGGATGCTCAGGTATCTCGCAGATCTCCATCAGCTCACCATTCCTGCCGGAGAATATCATCCCCTTCTCCTCTATGGGCTTGATATAGGCGGGATTGACCTCATAGCGGTGCCTGTGCCTCTCCACGATATCTGTTCTGTCATAAATCCTGTGCGCCAGGCTGCCCTCCGGCAAATGAGCAGGATAATTTCCCAGCCTCATGCTCGCCCCCATCTCCCTGATCTTCTCCTGCTCGGGCAGTAGAGCAATCACCGGATGGGGAGTCTCCCCAAACTCTGTGCTCCCCGCCCCATCCAGGCCGCAGACATTGCGGGCGAACTCGATCACCGCAAGTTGCATGCCAAAGCAGATCCCCAGATACGGCACCTTCATCTCCCGCGCATACTGTATAGCCTTGATCTTCCCCTCCGTCCCCCGGGGGCCAAAGCCCCCTGGCACCAGAATGCCATCCGCCTCGCGCAGGATGAGATCGGCAGAGCCGCGCTCCAGATCCTCAGCATCGATCCACACAATCTCCGGCCTGACCCCGGCCTCGATTCCTGCATGCTTCAAGGACTCCCGTATGGAGAGGTAGGCATCCTCCATGGGCTCAGCGCACTGCTCGCCCACAGTGTACTTGCCGACGATCGCCACCTTCACCGATCCGGTGGCTGCCTCCATCTTCGCTACGAACTCATCCCAGTCCTTCCTCTCCTCCAGAGGAAAGAGCCTCATCTCCCTCATGATGTACCTGGCAACCCCCTCCGCCTCCATCTGCAGGGGCAGCTTGTAGATGTCATCGGCATCATGAGCGCTGATCACCGCCTCTGTGGGCACATCGCAGAACTGGGCGATCTTGGCCTTGGTCTCAGCCAGAAGGGGACGCGCACAGCGAACTACGATCATGTCCGGCTGCAGGCCCAGCTCCCTCATCACCTTCACACTATGCTGGGTGGGCTTGGTCTTCTGCTCTCCATCGGTGGTGGAGGGGGCGAGGGTAACATGGACGAAGAAGATGTTTCCCGACTCCTCATACTTCAGCTGACGCATGGCCTCCAGGAAGGGCATGGACTCGATATCGCCCACCGTTCCCCCCACCTCGACCAGGCATATCTCGCAGCCCCCCTCCCGGGAGACCTGGCGGATTCGTTTCTTGATCTCCTCGGTGATGTGGGGGATGATCTGGACGGTCTTGCCCAGATACTCCCCCCGCCGCTCCTTCTCTATCACTGTACTGTAGACCTTGCCGGTGGTGATATTGTGATCACGGGTCAGCTCGACATCCAAGAATCGCTCATAGTTCCCCAGGTCCAAATCCACCTCTCCCCCATCCTTGAGAACGTAGACCTCGCCATGTTGAAATGGGCTCATGAGGCCGGCATCGATATTGATGTAGGGATCGATCTTTATGGCTGTGACCTTATAACCCCGGTTCATGAGCAGCCTGCCGATGGAGGCCGCAGTTATGCCTTTCCCAAGGCCGCTCATAACCCCGCCTGTGACCACGATATATCTCATTTTTCACGCCTTCAGGAGCGTAGCCGCTCCGTATATGATAAGGGTGACGATCAGAATCGATGATACTAAAGCCCCGGGAAACTCAGGAATGCTCTCGGTGATGAATGTCAGAACCAATGTGCTGACCAGGCCCAAGAATATGATTGCAGGGATGATCTGCATCGCTCCAATTGCGCTGCCGAAGTCGTCCTCCTCGATTCCCTCCTCGATTCCCCCCTCGATCCCCCCTCGATCCCCCCCTCGATCCCCCCCTCGATTCCCTCCTCAATCATCTCTCCTGAGCTGATCGAATCGGGGTCGAATTGCTTATTGAGCTCATCATTCCCAAGCTCTGCACCGTGGACCGCCCTCCTGCCCGCCCTATGGCCGAAGAGGCTCTCAGTATTCCTGTCGCCCCTATCGATCCGCTCAGTCCAGTCGCTCTGCAACCCCTGCCCTCTCCGGAGGTGATGGGAGAAATCAGGATCATCATCTCCGCTAATGTTATCATCGGCGGCAAAATAGTCATCCTCTCCAGAGAGATCCTCGACCCGGCGGACACGCCGGGCGGACCGATACCTCTCTAAATCTGCATCCTTTGAGAATGAGATGTATCGGTCCTCTTTCTCCTCCACCTCGCTCTGGCCGCCTCCAACCGGGATGAATTCTGTATCCTGGTCATCTGTTGAGCCGTCGAGATCATGGCTCCTATCCTCCCCCCCTCATCCATTCCATTCGGATCAATTGGATCGATCATATCCAGAGCGATCCCGTTTAGATCTGGATTCTCTTCCCCTTCCCGGCGACCCTCTGCATCCTCCTCTCCTGCTGGGACGATCTCCCGGACCCGGGCTCTGGATGCAGGCCTGCCCAGTCGCCTGGATTGGGCCATGGGGAGAGAGCGACCAGGCCTCTCGAAAGGCACAGAATCCTGCAGAATGGTTATGGGCACCCGGCTCTCACCACTTCTGCTCTGCAGGATGATCTCTCCCTCCAGCCGGTCTGTATCCTCGGGCATTCGGGCAAAGATGGGAATGATCTGTCTCCCCTTCACATGGCTGTCCTGCTTTCGGAAGCGAAGCACATTGATGATGGGATCGCTGGCCAGCAAAGAGATATCCAAAGGCTCTTCATCATTGATGAGCACGAGGTTGAAGATGGTCTCCTCACCGGGAAGAAGATGAAGGACGATGGGCTCTTTGATCTCATCTCCCCCGTCGATGCGAACAACATGGTCCAATCCCAATCCCCCCTCTCAGAACTCTTGCATGATACATCCATATGACACCGTCATATGCTGTCATATGCTGTCATATGCTGTCATATGCTGTCATATGCTGCTACATAATGTTGTATAAATATTTCGCCTGTGAGGCAGGACTCCCACTTCACCTCGCCCCCTCCTCCCGCCCCTTCATCCCTCCTCCTATCCCGTGCCCTCCAGCCTCGAATAGGGGAAGACAGCCATCCCATAGGCATGATCAGTCTCGTAGGTCCGGCGGGAGCATATTGGGGATCCCATCCTCAATGGGATAGGC
Source organism: Methanothrix sp. (assembly GCF_016706325.1). Taxonomy (NCBI): domain Archaea; kingdom Methanobacteriati; phylum Methanobacteriota; class Methanomicrobia; order Methanotrichales; family Methanotrichaceae; genus Methanothrix; species Methanothrix sp. The sequence goes on from NZ_JADJJX010000003.1 coordinate 118,494, forward strand.
CTCATTGCAGGCCGGGCAGCAGAGCCTGCCGGTTAGTATCTCCACCTCATTCTCTTCGAATACCTCCAAGGTCAGATCCCCTTTGCATAGCGGGCAGGCCAGGATATCGAGAAGATCGCGTCTCATCGCCGGCTGATCTGTTCTTATAAAGTATAAATCTTTGCTCCAGCGAGAGTCGATGATCACTCAGATGATCCCCATCTCCGCCAACCTCTCAGGCAGATAGGTCTTGGTGACGAAGTCCAGCCCCTTTCCAGCAAAAGCCTGCTGCTCAGCCTTCTTCTTGAGGTCTATCTGCAGACGGATCTGCCGTTCCCAGTAGGGATTGGCAAACCTTGGATCGGAGAGCTCGCTCTTTAGGGCCCGAAGATCCTTGTCCGTGAGCTTGTCAGTGGATAGGTTGTAGTCCACGATATCACTGGGCTGCACCCCCAGGAAGCGGGCCTTGGGGGTCACCAGGTGCTCGGATAGATGGGCGCTCTTGATCGCTCCATAGGCGATGCTGGCAAAGATGCGATAGGACCAGGGGTCCCCATCGGTGAAGACCACCACCGGCAGGTCCAGCTCATTGTTCAGCCTCTTTATGATCCGCCGGGTGGACCTGGCAGGCTGGCCCTTGATGTGAACCAGGATGGCTTTATACTCCTCATCAAAGCCGTTCTCTATCAACCGGGCATACATTCCGCCGGTCTCAACGGCCATGACCATCTGGGCATCATGGCTGATGAACTCGATGTTGTCCACATTGAAGGGTATCTGATAGCCGGCCTCGCCCACATCCTCCTGGCAGTGCATCTGCTTCTCCCCCCGGCGGGTCTGCTCTTTCAGGCGCAGTGGCCCGAAGACTGCTGCCCCATCCTCCTCCGGGCGGACATGAAAGTCCTCTCTATGCAGATTGGTTACGATCTCCATGTCCTCGATCAGCCGATCGCTCTCTGCCTGCTCATTGAACTTGGCTATATCCCAGTTCTCGGAGATGTAGTAGATCTCTCTCAATGTCGAGCCCCGATTGTTCTTGAGATGCTCATCTATCAGCAGCTCTGTCAGGTGGACGGTCTTGAGAAGGGTCTTGGCCCCCCGTACTGTCTTGACGCTGCGCATCGTCTCCTGATCTCCATAGACCCAGACATCATCTCTGCTGGAGAACTCTATATTGCTCTTGGTCCTGGAGGGCAGAGAGATATGAGGCACAACTCCCCGCTGAAACTGGCTGTAGAGCGACTCTGCCAGGCGGAGAAGATTCTCCTCCGCCCTCTTCGAGCGGGGATCCGTCCCTGGCCTCTCCGAGCTCAACTTATCCTTTGATCCCTTCGATCCTGCCATGCCCTCACACCGTTATCCTGAGCCCTTTTATCTCTCAGTCGAGGCCCCCTCATTCATCAGATCACCCTGGCGCCGGTGACGATCTCTGGTTCCAGGCCCTCTACCACCGGCTCAGCCGGCTCTTTGCCATTTGCCCCTATCTGGTAGCTGATAGTGGCCTTCTTGCCCGGACCAATGGAGAGCTTCCAGTGATGATCGTACCCATCCCCCAGAGGAATCACCTTGGCCGGGGGGCTGACCGCCTCTGCCCTCTCCCCCAAGAGCTCATGCAGCTTGAAGGACCTTATCAGGTCGCTGTGGTTCTCGACCACCAGACGTACTGATATCCGGCCATCCTGCTGCTCTGACTCTCTGGAGACGAGAAGGTTGCCCATAATCCTGGCCACCACCGGGCCGATGTTCGGCTCGGGGCGGTCCAGGACATCGGAGAGCTTCTTTGCTATCCGGGGGAGGATCTTTCTGATGATCTCCTCCTTCTCCCGCCTCTCTGCCAGCAGGCTCTCTCTGCCCAGATAGCGGCGCAGCTTTCGTGCCACCTCCTTGAGCCCCAGGTCGACCTCGGCCAGTATCTCAGGCATATCAGCCACAGCATCCTTGCTCTCTGAGGTGAAGGGGATATTGGTGGAGGCGATATGCACCAGCAGAACGACCGGGCCGGTGGGAATACCGCTCCCCCCGGGCTGGCTCAGAGAGTAGTTCCTCCAGGAGACGGATTCCACTGCATGGGTGATGGCACAGGCCCCCTGCTGGTATACCAGGGGGACGCGATTGGCAAAACGGAGGATCTCCACCCGCCCCTCTTTTGTCAGCTCGCCGCCATAGCCCAGGCCCACCTCAATCAGAAAGGGGTTGCCGGAGTAGACGGATACCGGCCTGGTGGTGGTGGCGATGAAGTCCAGCCTGAACTCCTTCTCCAGCCCCGCCCGGATCAGCTCCTCGCTTATAGGGGATAAGCAGTCGACAGGTGGCGACTTGACCCGGATCTGCTTGAAGGCCGAAAGCAGGCGCACTGCCTCCTCATGATCAAGGCCTGCCGGAGACCTTTCCGGGTCAAGGTCTGCTCTCTTGCATAGCTCCTGGGCGGTGATGGTGCCGATGGAGGAGAAGGTCTCCTTCAGAAATATCCTCAGCCTCTTCTTTTCGGTATAGCGCAGGAGCTTGATCAGCTCCCCGAGCTCTATTCCCTCCGGATGGGGCTGGATGGCATAGGCCTTCTTGGGGAGGTTCTCTGTCACCCGTTCGAAGATCTCGGCGTTCCCCTCCGGCTCCACCAGGGTTATGCGGGCATGGGGGTTGACGATGGCAGCGCTCTTCAGGGAGCCATAGACCGACTGCCTGCGGCTGCGGACATAAGAGCCCTCCATCTCCATCTCCACCCTTGTTCCTCGAGGCCTCTCCCAGTCCACCTCCTCTGCTCTGATGATCTCCGGCTCGTTCTTGGAGGTATTGATCATGAGCTCACAGTAGTATGCGGGCCTGTCCGGAGCGATCTTGGAGATGACCCTTGTCGGTTTGCCGCTGGTGAGCTGGGAGTAGAGCACTCCAGCGGAGATGCCTATGCCCTGCTGACCTCTGCTCTGGCGCAGGGAATGAAATCGAGATCCATAAAGCAATTTGGCGAAGATGGGCGGGATCTCCTCCGGCACAATCCCCGGGCCGTTGTCCTCCACTATGACCTGAAAGTACTCGCCGCTCTTCCTGATCCTGAACGAATATGTCCGGCAGGATCCCTGCCTCCTCACAGGCATCTAAAGAGTTATCCACCGCCTCTTTCACACAGGTGATCAGGGCGCGGGGCGCAGAATCGAATCCCAGGATCTGCCTGTTCTTCTCAAAAATTCGGCAACGGAGATGGCTTTTTGCTGTTTGGCCAGCTCCTCAGCGATCTCCATAAAGGGAAAGATGGGGCTTAAAGCTCAGCCCCGACCACTGTCTGGGTGGCATTGACGTTATCTATCTCTCTGATGACATCAACCAGCTTGTTGAGCATGCTCAGGCCCTCAACCTCGATGATCACTACGAAGTCGAACTCGCCGAAGACATGATATACATCCTTGATGCCGTCGATCTCCTGCAGAGCATTGTAGACCGTCTTCTCCTGTCCCGGCACCACCTTGACCATGGTTACACCAATTACCATATTAACTCACCTGCGCTCTTAGAGCCTCTGTGGATTATATAAGACTTTTCAGCTCTTCTTTCCGAGGTTGAAGGTCTCCACCTCATCCTCATCCCCTGCCTCAGGCCAGGAATCCAGCGATCCTCCCTTCTTGGGCCTGCCCCTTTTAGGGGGCTGCCTCCCCTCCTCTCCTTCAGCCTCAGCCGGGCGGGCAAGAGGGTCGGGAGCACTCTTGAGAGCATCCCCGGCTGCCCTTACCGCATCCCTCTCCTCCCCCGGGGCGCTGCTCTTGGACAGATCGGCCTTAAGAGAGGTGAGGGCACGAAGGACCATCCGCCGGTAACGTTCGATATCAGTATGATAGTGCTCCAGTGCCCGAGCAGCATCCTGCTGGTCGGTGGCGGGAAAGGCCCGATCTGCAGTGGAGAAATCGCTTGACAGCGGTGCCGGCTCTGCCTTCTCCAGGATGGAGATCCTCTCTAAAGTGCGCCTGGCGGTATCCATTATCCACTGGTTTCTGGTTGCCTCATCCACCCTCTGGATGGACTCGGCACGCAGAGATATGAGGATGTTGCCGTCCTCTGTCTGATAGAGGTTGGGCTTTCCCACAATGGAGACAAAGGCGGGAGCATCCATGCTGGCCAGTATCTGGGCGGCCTCAGGCTGGTACTGGCCGGCATAGATCAGCAAACTGCCCGTTGGGTCCACCACCCTCCCCCGCCAGTACTCCACATCGGTACCGATGTCATCCTTCTCAGTCAGCACTCCCACGAAGAAGACCCGGTTGCACTTGGCCCCAGTGGGGGTGAGAAGGTATTGAGGAGCATATTGATGCTGATCCTCTCCATCCCGGAAGGAGTAGTTTGAGCTCTTCAGCTCCTCAGCAAATATCCTGCGCGCCACCTCTCTGGAGAATCCGGCCATTCTAGATCGCCTCCGCCTGGCTCATCAACTCATCCACACTCGATTCGGTAACCGGCATGACCTCATTTACCGTCTCCACCAGAAGATAACGATCGACCCTGGGCCCGGTGATGGTGAAGTATCTGCCCACAAGCTTGCTCTCGATCAGGGAGCGCACTACCTCGTGATCGAGGGCCTCCATGGCCATCATCCTGGCCTCCTCCAGTGTCAGCCCCACCAGCCTCTCAGTGGTCTCCCGGTTGATGAGGACATCCTGCACCCGGCGGCCATCGTCCAGCACCGCCTTTATGCGCAGATCATATGTGCCGTCCACCTTTCCATGATCCGCACACACCCCCTTGGCAAGGGAGCGCTTGCAGACCGGACAGCGTTTGATCAGCCCCGAGCCCTTCTGCACATCCACCAGCGCCCCCGAGAACTCCGCCGCCTGGGAGCCGATCTGAACATCAATATCCAGCGGTTCGATCTGGCTGGTGCGGTTCAGCTTCACACTGAATCTCCCCTGGAACTCGTCTGTAACCAGGTTTCGAAGAAGATAGCTCTTCCCCTCCTCCAGGTTGGCAAGGTCAGCTTTTGCCCATTTCACAAACTTTATGGAGCCGGTCTCGTCGCCTATCAGGCCCGATTGGGAGATGGAATCGCTGTTCGTCTCCCAGAGCTGGGCGACCTTGACCTTCAGATCGACCCACACTCCGGGCTCATCGATCTCTATCACCTTCATCTCCTGCGCTCTCTTGCTGATCGATCTTGCCTCCACCTCCTCTTCCAGGGGCTCGATCTGGCTGGTGCGATTCAGTTTTATGCTGAACCGGCCCTGGAACTCATCTGTGACCACATTCTTCAGAGAATAACTCTGCCCCAAGAGCATATCGGGCAGCTCGGACTTCTTCCATTTAACAAACTTCATTACGCCAGAGCTGTCGCCGACCAATCCGGTCTGGGAGATGGCTTCAGTTGCCGGCTCCCATAGATCGACGACCTTGACCTTCAGATCCACCCACCGTCCCGGTTCCTTGATCTCGGAGATCTTGACCCTCTCCGAGGCGGCCCTGGCCAATGGGATGACTCCGTGCTCCTTTTGGAAATAGTTCAGGACCGACCTTCTTGCTTCCCCTTCCGGCACGCGAAAATCGTCGATTAGCTTCTTCAGGCGAACCTCTATCTCCTCATCAGGGACAATGATGCTCTGCTCCCTGAGGCGAGCCGATATCTGGTCTATCAATTCTTTCATTATCTATCTGCCCCCTATTTTTCATTGAGAGGTAAGAGTAAGTAGGCCCTGGAACTATTTAAAGAAGATCAATGCAGTGAGAAAGTAATCCCCCAGGATAGCATAGACCTGGATAGCATAGACCTAGATAGCATAGACCTGGATAGCATAGACCTGGATAGCATAGACCTGGATAGCATAGACCTGGATAGCATAGACCTGGATAGCATAGACCTGGATAGCATAGACCTGGATAGCAATCTGGCCAATAGAAGGCGAAGGGCAATGATGGGGAACAGGATAATATAGGTCAATTCGGTCAATGTAGCTTGAAGAGGAGTCAACGATCAGAAATCGAATGCCTCATAGCCGGGAGGTAGGACAGAATGGAGATCGCAGCCTGGTTTGGAAGGGTTGACCTGGATACGGAGCTGATATCGCTTGCAGAGGATGAGGAGAGCATGATAAATGCCCTTCTCAAGCGGCCTCTTCCCGCCGGCCCATCCCCTCAGCCTGACCTGCGCCGTCTGGCCTTGGCACATGGGTTCGCGGCAGATGATATCGAGTATAATTCCCTTCTCAGAAGGGTGGCTCTGGAGCTGGTCCACCGCCAGCTCTCCCTGCTGGCCACAGCCGAGCAGGACCTCCTCCAGGCGGTGGAGGCACTGGACGATATGACTGAGGCGATAAATCTGCTCGATGAGAGGCTTTATGAGTGGCACCGCCTGCACCGCCAGAGGATTGTGCATGGAAGGGACCTGGCCGAATCGCTCTGCGAGGATGAGACCGTGGGACCCTTTGCCCGCGCCATCCTCGGATTGCGGGAATCGAGGAGAGGCATGGAGATGGAGGTGAGCTCCCGGGCGGAAGGGCTCTTGCCCAACCTCTCTGCCCTGGCCGGACCGGTGCTGGCGGCAAGGCTCATATCCAGAGCGGGAGGCCTGCACAGACTGGCCAAGATGCCCTCCTCGCGCTTGCAGGTCATGGGAGCGGAAAAGTCGCTCTTCAAGCATCTCGAAGGCCGGGCCCCCTCCCCCAAGCATGGCATAATCTTCCGCCATCCAGCGGTCATGGGCGCCCCCAGGAGGCTGAGGGGAAAGCTGGCCCGCGCCCTGGCCGGAAAGCTCGCCCTGGCGGCACGAATGGATTACTATGGTGCCGGCCCCTCTCCAGATCTTGCCGCCTCCCTGGAAAAAAGGCTGAAGGATATCAAACACCGAAAATAGAAACCAGAAACCAGGATCAAATTTATATCCGATGCACCTGTATAGCGCTATCGAGATGGTGTTGTTCATATGAAATGGTGGCTGTCCGGATCTTTGATGATAGGGGCGTTTAGCATCATCGCCTTCTTGGGCCTTCTGCTTCCCCTGGCCCAGGGTGTACCCCAGAACATGACTGAGCACTCCTGGATCTACAATCAGGGCTCCTCTGATGATATGCGCATCTATCAGACGACCGGCGGATTCCACGGCCAGAAGATGGTCACCGGAACCCGGGGCACTGGCACCATATCCCGCACCATTGATGCTCATGTCTATGGCGGATTTGAGGATGGCTTCAATGAGATCTGGGCCAGTGAATGGGGGGTCTACCAGAACAAGCCATCCTTATACACCGAGCCCATCAGCAGAAGCGAGCTGAGAAATGCCCTCTGTGCCAAGAACTATGAGGCGGGATCGGTCTATTCTGAGAGCTACTCTGAGATCAGGGATCTGGTCAAGGACACCACCGTCAGCCAGACCAATGAGAACTCAGTATACGACATCCACACTGAGGTGGATGGAGCGGCAAGGGTGGGGGCAAGGGTGCAGAAGAGCGCAGGCTCAGCTCCGGCTTATATCATGACCGGCAGCTACCGTGGTTATACAAATATGAGGATGCAACTGGAGAGCGGCAATGCCTCCATCATGACCCTGCCCTGCCCTTGAGGCAGGCCACATTTTAGGTTCATCTGTGCCTTTGCATCCTTTGCTCTCGGCTCGTGTGCCCAGATCTAGACCAGTGGCCGGGGCTGTTTCCTCTCCGGCAGGACGGGAAGGGGCATGGTGTTTATCAGCAGCGGCCCGGTGACATCCTTTGCCCTCTCCACCAGCAGCTCCTTTCCCCATTGGGTCAGGCCGAAGAGGGGGATTGCAGTCCCCACCTGCACCAGTGGCGCCACCTCATCTCTGATATGCTTGGAGGCACAGCCGGTGACGATATCCGCCACCTTCAGCAGCCTTCTGGCATCAATCAGGCTGATCCCTGTGAGATGAACCCCGATTATCATTATCCTCACCCCGGCTGACTCCTCCAGCTCCCTCAGCCTCTCAGCACTCTCGGCATCTGCAACCGTCACTGCGAACCGGGAATACCCAGCATTTATGGCATAAGCCGCTCCTTCGATCTGGTCGATCCTGCCGCTCTGGGGAGAGAGAACATGCCCCCCCCTCGATTCTATCCCCTCAATGACCTCGGGGATGGGATCTGTCTCCAGCAGTCCTGAGATATAGCCTCCCATTCCCTGGACTAAAGATCCGTTGGAGGTGATGACCGTCCCTGCGCCATCGCATACTGTTACAGCAGCATCGATTATCCCTCTCAACAGGCCGGTCATCATCGACTCCGATGCCCCAAAGCCGACGAATGTATCCATCTCCAGCTTGCGGCGGGAGGAGAACATGCCATGCTCTTTTATGCGAAACTCCATGTTCTCCGCTGCAGACTCCCTTGTCACCTTTTTTATTCCCCGAACCTTATCAAAAAGTGGGCACCACTCAATCACCGGCTCAGTGGCATCCACTACCTTCTCCTCGCTGACCTTTATGGCCGATCTTCCCAATAGTTCCATCACATGCATCTTGTACACTCCCAGAGGCTGTATAGATGCTACTATCCCTGTCTGCCTGTTCTTGTCCCTTTTCATCGCCATCCTCCAATTACTGCCAAGCCCGGCCAGAGATCTGAAGGCTGGACTGGATTGCAGATCAGGATGGAAAGAAGCCTGGAAAGGGGTGAGCTTAGCGGTTGAGAGGCTCAGATCACCTAGAGCAAATTGATGATAAGTCCTCTCTATGCAAAAATCTATATACTAATAGATTACTAGAATAGACCCGAATAAAGTAGAGGGGGATGGATATGAAGTACGTCATCGACGACGCTATAAGCAGAGCTGAGGCTGAGAGCAGAATCAAGCCTTCCAGCATGATCCAGAGCGATGAGGAATTGGTATCAGTTCTGGAAGAGCTGACCACAGTGATCAGGGTAATTGGCTGTGGCGGGGGAGGCTCGAACACCATAGACCGGCTGGCAGAATGCGGCATTCAGGGGGCGGAGCTCTTTGCGATCAACACCGATGCCCAGCACCTCTTGCATATCAATGCCGATCGCCGTTTCCTGATCGGCAGGCGCACCACCCGCGGCCTGGGGGCGGGAAGCCTGCCTGCCATCGGCGAGGAGGCAGCGCAGGAGGATATCGACGAGATCAAGGCGGCAGTGGATGGGGCAGACATGGTCTTCGTCACCTGCGGCCTGGGCGGCGGCACTGGCACTGGAGCCTCGCCGGTGGTGGCGGAGGCCGCCCGGGAGGCGGGCGCCCTGACCATATCCATTGTCACCATCCCCTTCAGCGCTGAGGGATCAATAAGGATGCAGAATGCAGAAGCGGGCTTGAAGAGGCTGAGAGAGGTCTCGGACACTGTGATTGTGGTGCCCAACGACAGGCTTCTTGATGTCGTTCCCAACCTCCCCCTGCAGGCGGCCTTCAAGGTGGCGGATGAGGTGCTTATGCGCTCGGTCAAGGGGAGCACTGAGCTCATAACCCGCCCCGGCCTGATCAACCTGGACTTCGCCGACGTCAGAACAGTGATGACAAACGGCGGAGTGGCCATGATCGGAATGGGCGAGGCAGAGGGAGAGGAGAAGGCGCGGGACTCAGTGGTGAAGGCCCTGCGGAGCCCTCTCCTGGATGTGGATGTCTCCTGCGCAACATCCGCTCTGGTGAATGTGGTGGGCGGAGCGGACATGACCATCGCCGATGCCGAGACCGTAGTGGATGAGGTCTATCAGAAGATCAATCCCGATGCTCGCATAATCTGGGGGGCACAGATAGACATGAACCTCGACCATACCCTAAGGACTATGCTGGTGGTCACGGGGGTCTCATCCCCCCAGATACTGGGAAAGGATATGAGCAAGAGGGTGACCTCCAGGCACGGCATAGACTTTCTGTCCCGCAGGGCACGATACTGATTGAGCTTTTATGAGCGGGGGAGAGCCACTCATCCAAAGCGCTCTCCATTCCCTTTTGCCCCGCTGCAAAGCCCATCTCCCATCCCCTGAGCCTCCTGCTGTGCTAGCATGCGCCATGTCAATCGATAAAATTATAAATCCGCTCCACCATTCAGTATCAGTTTATCCCTTAGACGGATGTGATATCTATTCTGACTGAGAAAGTGAGCGGGGAGCTTGAGATGCTGCAAAGGCACCTGCTCATACTCAAGCATGTAGTGGAGAACGAGCCCATTGGCATCCTCAAGCTGGCGGAGGAGACAGATATACCCAGCCATAAGGTGCGCTATTCCCTGAGAATACTGGAGCAAGAGGGGCTGATCAAGGCAACAGCTCCCGGCGCGACAACGACACAGCAGACCGGGCAATTTCTAAAGGAGCTGGACTCGATGATCGAGGAGCTCTCCAAGAGGGCGGGGGAACTGAAAGAGATCAAGATCGCGAGGTAAATGCTCTACCGCCAAATAGCATCTGCCATGGATGAGATCTCCTCTCTCCCCCGCAGCCAGAAGGCCGCTTTATGCTCCCGCCTGATTGCAGAGATTGAAGCCCCCCTGCTCTGCCCTCTTGTTCGCCTCCTTTTGGGCCAGCTCTGGCCGCCCTGGGAGGCCAGGGAGATGGGAGTGGGGCCGGAAGGGATCTCTGCTGCCCTGGCGGAGATCTCTGAGGAGGATATCACTGCACTGAGAGGGAACTTTGGGGAGATGGGGCAGGTGGCTGAGGCTGCCCTGGAGGAAAAGGGGCAGAATTCACTCACAATTGAGCCGCTGCAGGATCTCTCAGTATATGAGCAGCTGAGGCGGATCTCCCAGATCAGAGGAAAGGACTCAGAGCAGAGGAAGAACGCCCTCCTCCGCGGGCTCTTCCAGGAGGCAAGCCCCCTGGAGGGAAGGTATATCGCCCGCACTGTTCTGGGAAATAATCTCACTGGAATCGGGCATAAGACCATGCTCTCTGCTTTTGCCCTGGCCTTCGGATGCGAGCGATCTCAGCTCCACCGGGCCTACAGCCTCCTGCCCGATCCGGGCATGATCGCCGTCATGGCTGCCGGCGGCAAGCTGGAAGAAGCCCGCATCCAACCGGGAATTCCCATCAAGCCGATGGTGATCTGCCCCCTGAAGGCAGAGGAACGGGAGGCGGAGGATATAAAGGGGAGAGAGCCTGCAAGAATGAGGGTCCTTCCCCTGTATCATGCCCTTAAGGTGCAGGTCCATAATACTGCAGGTGGGACGTACATCTTCAGCTCCCGGCAGAAGAACATCACCTCATCATTGAACGGCCTGGCCCAGAGGCTGAGCAGAATGGATGAGGAATTCATAATCGATGCCGACCTGATAGGCTTTCGGGACGGGAGGATCTGTCCCCTCTCAGAGATCATCAGGTTCATCAATCGCCGCCGGCTCTCCCGCCGGAGCAGTCTGTCTCCTGCCCTCCTGGCCTATGATCTTCTCTATCACTCAGGCGAGGATATCACCACCAAGCCCTTTCTGGAGAGGAGAAGGAGGCTGCTGGAGGTCTTAGGTAGGCCCAAGCCCATGCCCTTCTCAGTGATATCAGTCGCCAGGGATTGGGATCTCCCGGAGAATTATACAAACAAATATATGAAAGACCGCCTGGGCCAGCTGGCAGAGGAGGGGGGAGAGGGGTTGATGCTGCGAAGCCTGCAAGGGTTTTACCGTCCGGGCGAATGCAGCAAAGCTGATTTCATTGTGGCAAGAGAGGCCCGTATATCGGCGGTCATCGTCCGGGCGGAGTGCAGCCCTAAGAGGAAGGATAATACCCTCTCCCGGTTTCAGGTCGCCCTGCGAGAGGGGGACGAGCTCATTTCTGTGGGCTGGATAGGAGGCCAATTGAGCCGGAAGGATGCCCAGGAGCTGGACCGTCTGCTGAAGGGCCTGGCCAGGGAATGGGATGATAACGGCGCCTCTGTCATCCCTCAGGTGATAGTCAACCTGAGAATTGGAGGGGCTCGCAGGATCGAACAGGGCTATCTCCTCCTCCGCCCGGTGGTCGTGGGGATCGATCCTCAATCCTCCTGGGAGGAGGCCGACGATCTGGAGAGGCTCATTCAGATCTCGGGGCTATGATCCTCAGAGCATTTGACCCCTGGAAGAGCGAGCTGTGCACCTGCCCGGATAAGCTCAGCCTCAATCCCTATACTGGATGCCCGCACGGCTGCCTGTACTGCTATGCCTCCTCCTACATCCCCCGCTTCTCCTCCTGCCGCCCGAAGGCCGATCTGCTGAGAAGGCTGGACCGGGAGGCGGCCAGGATCGGTCCAGGCCCATCTGTCGCCATCTCCAACAGCTCTGACCCCTATCCCCCAATGGAAGAGGATCTGGGACTGACCAGGGGCTGCCTGAGGATATTGATGGAGAGGGATTTTCGAGTACAGTTGGTCACAAAGTCCGATCTGGTCACAAGGGATATCGATATTCTCTCAGGGATGGGAGCGACAGTGGCGATCACAATCACCACAGTGGATGAGGGGCTCAGCAGGAGGCTGGAGCCAGGAGCGCCATCCCCGAAGAGAAGGCTATCGGCCTTAAAGAAGCTATCAGAGGCAGGGATTTATGTGTCATCCAGAATCGATCCCATAATTCCGGGAATCAATGACCGCAAGATCGAGGATCTGGTCATCGCCCTCTCCTCTGCCGGGGTCAGGCATATAACCTCCTCCACCTACAAGGCCCGGCCTGATAGCATGAAAAGGATCATCTCTGCCTTTCCAGAGACAGGAGAGGAGCTGCAAGGGCTCTATTCACAGGGGGAGAAAATCTCAGGCAGCCGCTATCTCCCGCGGAATTTGAGAAGGGGCATTCTTGCTGAGGTAAGGGCCTATGCCCATAAGGCAGGCATCACCTTCTCCACCTGCAGGGAGGGATTCCCCGATACGGAGATCTGCTGTGATGGCTCCCACCTGCTTTTCCGGTAATCTGGCTGATCGCTCAACTCTGCTCGCCGGCCTCTGTGGTGCTCTGCTACAGAGAACAATACAAAAATTTCAGCCATCGACAATAGTCTAAATGATCTCGATCATCAGCCAGATAAAGGGCAGTATTCCAGGATATGAAGAGAATCATAAGTGCAATGCATCAACCCTCTAATGCTGTTCGTCTACGAAAGTTTATTTATATGAAGAATAACTAGAATCCACGACAATTCTTCTCAGAAGGGAGGATGTTCAAGCCATAATCATAAGTACCATATGAGAGTGCGAAAGGAGGTATTCAACATGAAAAAAGTTCTGGCCATCGCCATGGCCATCATGATCGCGGCCATTGTTATAATTCCTGCTCTGGGTTACACGGGAGAGACAGCAGGAGATAGCTCTTTCTCAGTAACCTCGGGAGGAGAGCAGTCCTATTCTGCATCCTCGACAGGGGGTCAATCTTACTCTATGGAAACGGCAGGCGAAGTGCCCAACACTGCTGATGTAGCCGGAAGAGCAGGCTATAGCATATCAACAGGAACTGCCGCCCATAACCTTACCCCAGAAATGGTGACAGAGACAAAATCCTTAACAGCCCCCATCAAGGGCATGAGGGTTCCTTACTCGATCAAATATCAATCTGCATCCAACTACTCAATCCAGAAGGGATTCATCGTTCCCTATACAATCAAGCAGGGATCAATTGTTCCCTATACAATCAAGCAGGGATCTATTAATCCATATACCATAAAGCTGATGGATGCCAATAATACTGTCAGAGACGCCTATCAAAAGGTGAAGATGGAGCCGAAAAAGCTCGGCAGCATTGTGGGCAGGGAGGTAGTTGTCCCAGCACCATCTGTTATCGTGGAGGAGACGCCTGTTGTTGAAGAGGTAGCCCTCAATGAGACCGTTGCCATCAATGAGACCGTTGCCATCAATGAAACCGCTGCAATCAATGAGACCGCTGCCATCAATGAGACCGCTGCCATCAATGAGACCGCTGCCATCAATGAGACTGCTGCCATCAATGAGACTGCTGCCATCAATGAGACTGCTGCCATCAATGAGACTGCTGCCATCAAGAGACTGCTGCATCAATGGACCGCTATCAAGGGCCACCTGCTGCAATCGAAGAGACTGCCGTGACAGAAGAAGCTGCTTTGAATAAGACTGTTGCTCTGAATGAGACGATGGTATACACCATTGAGGGTGTGGTCTTCGAGGATCTTAACGGAGATGGGGTCAGGGATGCCAATGAGGATGGCCTTGCCAACTGGACTGTCAATTTGGAGCAGCCTGAAGGAGTGCTCATCAATAGCGTCAATACAACAGTAGATGGCAAATTCGCATTCCTCGATCTGATTCCCGGCGTGTACACAGTCAAAGAGATCCTTCAGCCAGGCTGGACGCTTGTCGCCCCGCGAAAGTCAATCTAACCGCTGAGATCAAAAACGAGAGCGTGACCAACCTGGAATTCGCCAATAAGAGATCCTGAGCCGCCTGGATTCATCCAGGAGCAGTATCTTCCAAGATCAGATAGCAACAGGAGTTCTGGGATCCTTCCTGGAACCCCTTCCCTTCTTTTTGTTCCGGCCACCTGTGAATGAGAGCCTTCATGCCCTACATCAGGGATTCATTGAATTCAACCAAAAATCTTTCATAGATGAGAGAAAATATAAGCTCACAAACTAGTGGGGGATAATATGAGAATAAGAATTATGCTGATATCTCTGACACTGCTCCTATTGATATGGAATCCAGCGGCTGCCATAGGCATGAGCAGCAGCAGTGGTGGCTGCGTGGCGAGGAATGCCCTGGAGGCCTATTGCATCAATCACGGAGGATGTCCGAAAGATGGAAACTGCTATTTTCCGGATGGCGGATACTGCGACCTGAAATCCTTCTATCAGGGAACCTGCCCGGGGAAAGAGTACTATGAAGATGCCCTTTGGATGATGGAAGCCTATGCCTTCCTCTACGGGAATTACGTACCATATGGCCAGTATTATGTGCCTGGCGTGGGGTACCCGTATTACGCCAACCTCTATGGCTATCAGATCCCCGATTCCCAGGCAAAACCTGAACCGGGCAGCCCATACTACCCATACTTCCTGCCGGTGTACTCCCCAGAATACGGGAGCGGCTATGGCAAAGCATATGGCGCAGGCTCTGGCATAGGATCTGCTAAGTGATACCATGATGATACAGTGTGATACGTGATACTGTGATACGGAATACTTGACAAAGCGATACAATGTGATACGTGCATCTTTGGCTTTGGGCTTGATTCAATTACCTTGCTCCAGGGCCATCCTCATTTTAAAATAGACTCCTGCGTTCCTGCCCCATCCTTGATCGGGGACACTTCCCGTCAGATTGGCAATTGATGACTGATTGAGATTGTACCAGTGAAAAAGGCTGGCATTAATGGAATTATCCCGGTTGAAGGCTGCCAGCTCCTCCTCCAGGAACCTGGCATCGATGGTGGAATTGGGATCGTCTGCAAATAGCCTGCTCACATTCAGCCTCCCAGGAGGGAGCATCTGAGGGGGAAGGCCGCTGCCCGTACCCATCATCTCCATCCGGCTTATGCCAGACGGATCATCCGATCGGCCCAGCACCATCATTCTCAATGAGTATCCCGATTGACTGCAGTCTGACCCGCTCATCCACTGCAAAGATGCATTTCCCAGGAAGGCGGAGTCGACTCGAAGCCATCTCTCAAATCCTTCGATCGATAGGCTCTGATCAAACCCTCTGACATCCCCTCTGCCTGCTGCCCCGCTGCCAAGGGAGGAGAGAGAACGGGGAGAGATGACTGCTGCTTCCTGAAAGCTGGAGTTCAAGAGCCGGAGGCTTCCCGATACCGCAACATTGGAGTTCCGGTATAGAGAGGTGAGATTACCATCAAATACAGATGCCCTGGAGGAGAGAGTGGCTTCTTTGCGATCAATAGCCGCAGTGGCACTGCCACGCCAGGCCAGCAGACCGGAATCTGTGCGGGCAGCAGATTGTATGCGCTCCTCTCCGAGAGCCAGCTCATAAGAATAAAAGCTGCAATTGTTGATCGTCGATCCTCTGCCCTCCAAAGATAAGAGATCATTCTCCAGGATGGCCAGGCCACTGAAGTCCAGGTTCTCACCAGCAATAGATTCTGATACAGAGTCCGCCGTATTGTATATGCTACAGGAGAGGCTGATCTCCGCTGACCCTGACTGGAACGATCCCAGAACAAGGATAACGAAGACCAAAATCCGGATGAAAAGATCCTGCTTTATCATGTAGAGCATCTCCAACAGAGCATATCCGGCTCAACGGCTGTAGTGGCCATATCCCAGCTATCCCCTCACCACAGCATATTCCATCTCAGACTGGCATCTTATGTCATCATTTTCTACTGATCGAGAGAGGCTGTAGCCTGCATGGCTCGATTGATAATCCGAGGAGAGGGCGAAGAACAGATCGATCCTCTGATCGAATACTTCGAGCGGCTCATCAAGCCTCAATTCATCGCCCCGAAAGCCAAACTCATATGCTGGGAGGCTTTGAGCAGAGACGAAGGGCAGATCGCAAAAATCCAGTTCCAGATAGTGCCCGCCCATCAGGAAGAAGGCATATCTTCCCTCGCCCGGATAGGCCATTGCCAGACTGGAGCTCTCACTCCTGATCAGGCGGGGGTCATTCCCTTCATGGAGGCCAGCGGAAGATATGCCCAGCAAGGATACATCCAGCCCGGTCAGATTTCTTGCCCGGATATGAGAGGAGACCATGCCAAGATGCTGGGAGCTGATTGTGCTGAAGTTTGCTGACTGCTCGATGATCATGGATTCCGCATTTCTGGATTTGACAGCAGACTCCGCCCCCCCATAGCCTTTCACATACAGGCCAGGATAATAGAAAAAGGTGCTCTGGGAGATGCTCTTCAAGCTCGCCGCGCTGGTATCATTCAGGGACAGATACGATCTGCTGAAGGCCAAAGCCCCGGAAGAGGCATCGGCCTGGGTAAGAGAGAGCAGCATCATGGCTGCTATCAGCAGGCCTAACGGGGTTGCTACCGGCATGGTCGGCTGGCTGGTCACGGCTGCTGCTGCTGGTCGCGGTGGCACCGGCTGGCATGGTGGGCGGCGGGTGGGGGGGTGGCAATTCTCATATCAACCACATAAATGTGGCAAAGAGGATCTCGACGCTTATCTGGCTGCTCCTCTATCCTCTAATCCCAGCTCGTCATCATGAAGCCCTGAGTTCCCACCTTCGAGAAGTCGACACTGATATCTACATCTTTGAAGCCGATCTCCGATCCATCAGCAGTTGGATCATAAGCGCCGTCAAAGCCCCCCCAGGCCCTGAAGTCGCCGGACATAGTGGTCAATGCCCCAGGAGCCATAAGCTTCTCGAAGCCCACTGTGGCCTCCGTTCCCATATTCGCCCTGGAGAAGCGGGAGTCATCATTCGCCCAGATGCAGATAGAGGGATACGTGGCGGGATTGGCCCAGTCATAATAGGTATACGCACTATCCTTGCCCAGCCCCACCTGGGCGTAATTGCTTCCCCAGAACTGCACATAATTGAACAATCCCGAGAAGGCCATGTTCTGGCCGGATGTGGCCGAGCCGAAGCTCATCACCTCTCCTGGGGTCTGAAGGTCGGACGATCTGGAGCCCAGCTTGGCGCTGCCATACTGGGTGAGAACATCACTGGTATCCACTGATTGACCCTGATAGAAGATCTGATCGGAATAGGCGCCTGATGCATAGTTGCCGACGTCTGCACCGGAATATCCATACGGTCCATACTCATAGAAGTGTGCTGATGACTGAACACCGCTAAGCCACTGCAAGTTCTCCCCGGCCTGGGTGTCAATTGTCTTTTTAAACTGATAGTTCAGATAATTTGTCTCTTCCCAGGCGCCAGAAATTCCGGTGACCGCCAGGGCTACCAATATGATCATCATCCTCATAACCTGCCACCTCTTATCTTTTTTCATCCTTGAAATCCGGCCACTTTTTCCGGGCTCAGGGATGATTTCAAAGCATAGTAATATTACTCCCCAATATATATAAGAATAATCCATGGTACACACCTTCATAAGAATTCATCAGGATCGAATTATATGTAATAGATCATGGATCAGGGCGGCAGCAGTCCAGCCATCCCCGGTCATCATCCGGTCTCATTATCCAGTCACCCATATTCAGCCTCATGGTTATGTTCTGCTGGCCGGTGTAGTCCTCTATAATCCTGCTTTCACCCTCATTCGATCGATCGGCTCTTCCTATATCGAAATGGGTATTTCTTCCGACAGAGCCATGCTTGAGCATAAAGAGGGTTGATCGGTTGCCCTTCTGATCGATATCGACCCCGTGAGCTGTCAGATTGGCAGATATCAGAGTGCGATTAAGAGCCGTCTGGTAGAGGCTCTCTCTGTACAGCTCCCATGATTCCATGGAGTTTTTGACATAATCGCCATTATTCTCATACGACTCCCTCACACTCATCCCCGGGCCGGAGTACAGAATTCTCTTTCGATTGCCAAAGAAGGCCTTCCATTTCTCATCCACTTCAACAGCCCCAAACTCGGAAATGGCCACCTTCTGGGATTCATTGAAATTCGGATCGCTGCCGGAATACAGGACATTGCTCTGCAACTTAGCGGCAATCTGCACCGGCCCCTCGCCCAGGCGCAGAGCCAGTTGATCTGCATAGCCAATTCTGCCTGACCGAGGGGAGGAGGAGACTTCATGGGCCCTGATTCCAGCAAATCCCTCTATGCTGCTGAATCTGGAGAAGTTTCCAAACCCATCGACGAGGCCTGCAGAACTGAATCTCATCTCCTGGATTGAGCGGTGAATCTCCAGGGAGGAGTCATTCACCCGGACAGAGATGTCATAGCCCATGATCCCGTTTGCTGATGGAATGAGCAGGAGAATAATAAAGACATTAATAAACATAATAATAAGCATAATGGGCACAGCCAGCAGTTGCCCTCCCCCCCACAGCCTCATCCGCTCACCCACCCCCTTATCTCAATTCATCTCTATGGAAAATACAGGCGTTCATGCTCACTGATATCAGAGCAGCATACTATTATGGCGCCATAATCGACTGTATATGAAGACATATATATTACTTTTGAATGCTGCCTGTAAAATCCAGGAGAGAACTGCACAAATCCAGGACAGGACCGAAATCTTTTTATGCTAATACATAATAATTAATAATGATAGATTTTGAATGTGTGTCAGACGGAGGATGATGAAGATGCCTGTGCTGGAAGATCTCTGCGCCAAAAGGCTGCTCTGCTTAAACGCAAATCAGTGCTGCTAAAGCAACTGAGCGGTGCATGGCTGAGACTGAGGAGATAGATCGAAAGATATCTGTGATAGAGAGCTGAGCTGGAATATGATCTGCATAAGAGCATAGAACTGAATTGCTGCCGAGCGGCGCATACCCAATGCCCTCCAGGCAGTATGAGGATGGAATATCGGCCATATGGGGCACAGAAAGCAACTTATGAAAACAAATCGATGAGATATCGATGCGATCGTAGCCTGCGATCGCATACCTCCTACCGCAGGTTATATTTCCCTGGCGCCAAATGCTTTTTAAGATTAAGCTCGATGAGGCATGAAGATGGGACCGTCTGCTGGCAAAGTTGTATTGATAAGCCTATTTTTAGTCGTGGGAATGCTGGTGCCAGGGATTATATGGCAGCCGAATGAATCCCTTGCCCCCTGGGGCGTCAAGGAGAGCGATTTTCCTCAAAACGGCAGCTCAGAGGAGAGGATGGCCTTCCTGCTCAATTATGCTATACTGGCCCCATCCATCTACAACACCCAGCCCTCGAGGTTCGATATCTCCTCTGATGAGATCATGATTCTTGCTGATGAGTCCAGGTGGCTTAAGGCTGCTGACAGCAATAAAAGGAGATGTATTCAGCATTGGTGGAGCTATTGAGAATCTGATCATCGCTGCTGACCACTTCGGCTACAGCAGCACTATCAGCTACTTCCCCAAACCAGTCTCATCAGCATCGAATGCTTATCAGTCCAATGATATCGTCGCCAGAGTCTCATTGCAGCCCGGCGCCATGCCATCAGCAGACCCCCGCCTCTTCTCTGCCATCACCCCGGACGGGATGAACGCCAGCCAGAAGAGAACTGGAGAGCCCCATTGAGCAAGAAAGCATCAGTAGACGCACTGAAGAGATTGCAGCTGCCATCAGAGCCCTCAACACCGACCCGGACATCAGCATCATCCTACTGGACGACCCCAAGGCCAAGGAGAGGCTCTTGAGCCTGACTGAGGCTGCCGACAGGGCGCTATACTCCAATATCACCTTCAAGAGCGAGCGGGGCCATTGGCTCTCGCGGGGTGGTATGGGGCCGGCAGGAGTTCAGGCCAAGATTGCGCAGGCAAAGGCGGCCTACTTGGATAGCATTCCTGACCGGACAGAGGCGGACACCGAGACCATAAACAACTCCCTTTCGGGAAATGACCGAGAATCCCGGCTCAGAGCAGGCAGGCCCTGGAACGCATATCTTTACTGGGAGAGCCACTGACGGGCTTGGCCTGGAGCCGATGAGCCAGGCACTGCAATGGACGGAGACGGAATCGAGGGCATCTGGCCTGCTGGCCGGGGAGGCGTGGGAGGGCGAGGAGACCGAGGAGGACAGAGCAGCAGATGGATCGATCCTCTATATCTTCTGCCTGAAGGCTGGCACCAGAGAGCCGACCCCCAGAAGACCGCTGGAAGAGGCCCTGGTTTAGGCGGGCGAAAAGGGAAAAATAAGAGAAATAGTGGAGAGCGAGAACTTCAGGGAGCCCGCCTATTTCAGCCCCGAAACAATCCTCCAGGTGTCCTCTGTCCATTCTCAGATCAGGCTCACCACAACTGTGACAACGCTGCCAGTGGCAGGGCAACCATAACCGGGTCCACCACCGGCCAGGGCATATCCGCCACCAGCAGGTCCCGGCCCAGGGAGCATTTTGCTTATTCCCAGTGGCACTGCCTCTGCTTTGTGGATGAACAGTACCATAAGATGGTTTACAAATGTTCCGTCAACAGGCCGGCGATAGCTCCTGCTTTAGTGGCCCTCTTCCGAGTACAGAGCAGTGGTATACATGGGAAGGAATGCAGATGCGCATAGGCCGAAGAAGATTGCAGTGCCCCGAGCGATTATATTGTCTCGAAGGGATATATCCGAGTATGACAGCGATCACCATGGCCAGAATTATGCCTGCCCTGGTGACCATGATGGAGCTGCCTCTTCTGGCTTATCGTCTCATATACATCCCTGCCAATGGCGCTTCCCTGGGTATGGAACTGCGAGCTGGAGAGTGGACATCGCTGCTGCCAGGAGGGTGAGCATGAAGATATAGACGAACCACTCCGGCATCGCCGCATTGATATAAACGGGTATTATGCTGTCGGCATTTCCCGCCGGCAACCTTAATGGCTATATCGCCCTGGGTCTGGAGGAAGAAGACATTGGAGAGGGCCCCACAGTGAAGGCGACCCTGGTCATAAAGAGGATGAATATCCCCCAATCAGAACCCCCGGTTAAGCTCCCGGCTGGATTTGACAGTCTTGAACCGAACAGCAAGCTGTGGCATGGCCAGGACTCCTATTCCCACCCCCTAAGACTATGGTGGAGACCAGCGTCCACCACCAACTGCTGCCGAGACGGGCATCTCTGTCCAGCCTTATGTCCCATCTAGGGGAGATTGCCGGGAACAAGATGGGCCATGTCTGTGAGAGACTGGTGAGAGATGGTTATTCCTCCCAGATGGGAGTAGGTCATCAACAGGAGGAAGGCCATGCCGATGAACATGATGGTGCCCTGAAGGCATCGGTGTACATGACCCCCGAAGCCCTCCCCAGACAACATAAGCAGCGATTATAACTTAGAGTATATCAGCAATGCCCATCCAAAGTCTATGGCCAAAGTGGTTCCATGAATCTTGCTGCCCCTATCAGGACCACTGAGGCATAAAGGGGCATTCCAAGAAAGATCACCAGGCGCTGAAGTACTGGATGAATTTGCTGTCGAATCTCCTCCCGAGCAGCTCAGGAAAGGCCATGGCATTGAGGTTATGCCCCATCTTTCTGGTTCTTTTGCCATAGAAGACAAAGGCTGTGAATATTCCCACAAAAATATATTGAAGAATGTGCCAGAGCAGACCCAACCGAAAAGCCCTGCATTTCCGCCAAATCCCACTTATCTGGCCGAGGTGCTGATAAATGTCGCACCATAGCTCGCGTCATGATATAGGGATGGCCTTCCTGCCTGCTGTAGCCCTCTGTGTCTTTAGTACCCTTCCATCCACGATAGCCGAGATAAAGAGTGATCAGAAGGTATATCAATATGATGACATTGAATAGAAGTAGATTCATCCCTCCACAACCCCAGCTCTTTCTCCTCCATCTCCTCCTCTTTCGATTCCCAGGCACGCCTCCCTAAGATCTCCTGTGCCTCAAGCTCACTGCCCCGATTCCAGTTGACAATGCCAAATCACGCATAAGAGTGTGCTTAGTATACAGAGGATATAGACGCCCCAGATCCAAGGATCCTCAATGCCGAGCAGCTTAACACCAACCCCATTGCTGCAGCATATCTCTACACGCCGCAGATCAATGCAGGGAATCATATCTCCGTCTGTTTCTTCCTGGTTGCCCAATCAGCCCTTAGAATGGCAAAGGGGCTTTTGTGGCACGTGATAGCATGGCAAGTTCAAGCCTATAAGGATGTCGGTCAGGATTATACATTATGTTTTTTCCATGCATTGCATAGATTATCTAATTGTATATTTATATCAATAATTCCGAACTGTCCCCTGGGTGGAAGATTGAGGATATTCACTGTAATATCCACAAA